>CAIPBN010000423.1 GCA_903863315.1 uncultured Verrucomicrobiota bacterium
AAGATGTGGCGCGAGTCGGGTTCCCAGGCCGGGTGTCCCCACTTGCCGCGCTGCCAGATGCATTTTCCCTGCGTGAAGTCGTAGCACACGATGCCCTGCCGCTGGCTGGCGCCCTTGGCCATGTAGTTGTCGCCACCGTTGCCGGCGGCGAGCTTGAAGAAGACGCGCTGCAAGTCCGGGCTCAGGACCGGGACGAAGATGGAGGCGGGCTTGCCGGCGAATTCCTTTTGCAGCCAGTCGCCATACTTTGCCTCGACCTCGGCGATGGTCGCGCTGCGCGTGAGCTTGCTGGTTTTCGCATCCCAGAGTTCGAGATCGCGGTGCGCACCGGGATTCCAGTGGCAGCCGTAGAGGGGCAGCAAGTCGCCAGCGGGCTGGCCGAAGCCGAGTTGCCGGTCCTCGGCAACAACCGTCTTTGCGAGCGTTGCGACATCCACGACCACGACGCGCCAGCGCTTGTTGACGACTTCGTGAAAGGCGACGCGCTTGCCGCCGGAGAGCCATTGCTGGCAGGCGACGCGGTGGGCGTCCTCGGTGTGGACATTCTCCGCGAGGACGGTTTCCTGGCCGGTGGCGCGGTTCAGAATGCGGACTTCGCCGATGTAGCTGGCCGGGTGCTTCGAGGTGAAAAAGAGCACATGCTTGCCGTCCGGGCTTTCCGGGTTGGCGACGTAGTAGCTGTGGATGGAATGACGGTCCGCCACGGTCGAGACTGGGGCGATGCGAACATTGGCCTTCCACGGGGCGATCGAGTCGGCGGGAGCGGCGGGGGCCGCTGGTGGCGACAGCCAGAGTGCCAGCAGCAGCAGCGCATTGGACACCAACGGTCGGCCGGGCGCGGGTGTGGAAACTGTTTTGCGACGGGTGGCGAGGGACATGATCATGGTGGCGACTTTGGTTCCGACGTCCGACGGCGGGAATTTGAAGGAAGCTTTTCGCGGGGCGCAACCGTCGCCTCGATGGCGCGGAGGATGGCGCTGTTGTCGAGCGCGCCCAGGCCGAGCTGCTCGGCCTGTTCCAGCAAGTCCCGATGGGCGAGGCTCAAGGGCAGGCGCTGGCCGGCCCGCCCGGCGGCGGCCAGCATGAGGCGCACATCCTTCAAGTGCTGCGAAAGCCTGGCCTGCGGCTGGAAGTCGCCGCGGAGCATCTTGTCGCCCTTCGTGTCCATCACCCGCGAATAGGCGGCCCCGGCCTTCAAGATGTCCAAGGCGAGCCTGGGCGAAACGCCGAGGCGTTGGGCGAACACCAGGCCTTCCGCAAGCACGGCGCGGTTGAGGCCCAGCACGAGATTCACCACCAGCTTCATCCGGGCGCCGCTCCCGCAGGGGCCGACGTGAAACGTCCGCCGGGCGAAGGTGGCCAGCACCTCGCGGGCGGCGACGAAATCCGCCCGCCGGCCACCGACCAGCACCAGCACTTCGCCAGCGGCAACCTGCGTGCTGGAGCCAACGATGGTGGCATCCAGATAACGCACGCCCTGCCGGGCCAGGGCCGCGCCGAGTTGCGCGGTGGCCTCCGGCTCGCCGGTGGTGGTGTCGAGGATGCGCAGGCCGCGGCGCAGTTGGGGTGAGATTTCGCGCAGGACGGATTCGACCACCTCGGAATTGGGCAGCGAGAGCAACACGCGGTCGCACGCAGCGAAAACTTCGGCGGCGGAATCGACCGCTCGGCCGCCGAGTTTTTTGAGCGCCCGTCGCCGCGCTCCATCCACATCGAAGCCCACAACGCAAAAACCCGACCGCTGCAATCGTGCCGCCAGCGCGCCACCCACGAGGCCAAGGCCGATGAGGCCGATGGGAGTCTGGCTCATGCGGGCAGCCGTTTCACAATGTCCGCCAGAATGTCCCGGTCCGCAGCAGGACGCTTCGCTGATTTCGGATGCGTGTCGTCGCAGCCAATCCAACGGCGGAGCTTCAGGAACATCGCGGCGCTGTGCTTGTAGGCCGGCACGGGCGGGCGGAAGGTGAGGAAGCCGAGGTATTGCAGCAGGTCGTTGAGTTCGTAAAACGCCGGGTCGCCCGCAGCCCACGCGGCGTCGCGCTTTGCGAACACGTCGGGCGCGAAGGTTGAGAGGCCGAGCAGGTAGTCGCTGCCATACATCACCATGTCGATGGCGAGGTCGTTGCCGGTGTAAACCCGGAAGTCGGGCCGCGTGGCGTCGCGGAGCTGGAGCCGCTGCCATTCCAGATCACGGCGCAGCGAGGAATGCTTGGCCCCGATGCACTGCCTCACGCCCATCAGGCCGCGATAGACGTCGAGCGAGTAAATCTTCCCAAACGGCGCGAACATGGTCCCGAGTTCAAACCCGACGAAGCGGTCAGCCACCGTGCCGAGTTTCGCGTAAGCGGCCACAATGCCGTCGTCGTCCTGCTGCGTGAGCCCGTAGCTCTGGAAGATGACGGGCGTGCCGGCGTGCTCCTGAATCATCGCCATCTGCCGCGCGTAGGCATCGAAGTTGAACGCCGCGCCGGGCTGGTCGGCGACGAACGCGCCGGCAACGTAGCTGCGGCCGGCGCATTCGGCCTGGGTGATGGCGAGCGCACGGCGCTTGGTGGCGTCGTCGATGAGGTTGCCAAAGCCGGTGTCCATGTTGACCGCAGGGCCGAGGCCCGCCTGCACCGTGCGGCGCACATGCGCGGTGAAACCGGGCCAGTCCACCTCGCCGTTGGGGAGGAACGGGAGGAGGATGGCGGAGAAGCCCTCGATGCGTCGGCGCGGACGCAGCAACTGGATGGGATCAGGCGCTGACAGATTCATGGGTGGCAGGCTAGGGATTGTCAGATGATAGGAAAAAGATTATTTTCCGATGCATTCGATTGGAAATTCCTCTGATAAACCACCTTTTGCCAAACACCCATGGAACTCTACCAGCTCAGCTATTTTCTCGAAGTCGCCCGGCAGAGGAACTTCACCCGGGCGGCGGAGCGGCTGCGCCTCGCTCAGCCGGCGCTCAGCCAGCAGATGAAGAATCTCGAGGCGGAGTTCGGCACGCCGCTCTTTGTGCGCGGGCGCAAGGAGACGCATCTCACGGCGGCGGGCGAGGCGCTTCTGCCCCGCGCGGAAGGCCTGCTCGCCTAGGCCGAGACCGCCCGGCACGCCGTTGCCGAGGTGGCGGCGCTGCGGGGCGGCCGGCTGGCCATCGCCACCATCCCCAGCATCAGCGCCTGCTGGCTGCCCCGGATGATCCAGCGCTTTCGTGAACGCCATCCGCGCGTCGAGCTGCGCTTGATGGAGCAGAGTTCGGAAGGGGTGGCGGAGCTGGTGGAAACGCATCAGGCGGAGCTCGGGTTCCTTCAACTGCCGATCAGTAGCGAGCGGTTACAGCAGCGGCTGGTCCTGAACGAGCGGTTCATCGTGCTGGTGCCGAAGTCGCATCCGCTTGCCGGTCAGGCCTCCATCCGGCTGGCCGAACTTGCGGCGGAGTCGTTCGTTTTCTACAAGGGTCGTGCCCGCGACACGGCGCTGGCTGCCTGTCGGCAGGCGGGTTTCCATCCGCGCGTGGCCTGTGAAAGCGGGGAGCTGGAAACCGTGCGGGCGCTCGTGGCGGCCGGCCTCGGGGTGGCCATTGTGCCGCAGCTCGGGGCGCAAACCCTGCCGCCCAACGTCCTGGCCGTGCCGCTGCGGGCACCACAGGTGCGCCGGCAAATTGGGGTCATTTGGATTCGCCGGAATGAGCTGTCAGCCGGGGCGGCGGCGTTCCTGGGCCTGCTCAAATCTGCGGCGGCCGCGTGAAATGGAGGTCGTCACTTTACGTCCGGCTGGCCGCAGGCAGCATGATGGCTGGAGTCGGCAAAGAGTGACTCAAAATGCTTTGCCTCACCTGCGGTGCGCGTGTAGAAGACGCCCTTTGTCTTCCAGCGGTTCAAGCATGAAACGCCTGCTCTCATTCTGGTCAGCCTCGTCACCCGCGTCGCAGGGCCTGCCTTCTGCCCTGCTCGCCGGGTTGCTGGCGCTGTGCCTCGGGAGCACGGGCTGCTCGGTCAAGCGCCTCGCCATCAACCAGCTCGGCGATGCCCTCTCCAACGGCACCGGCACCTTCGCCACCGACGACGACCCCGATCTCATTCGTGACGCCGCGCCGTTCAGCCTCAAGCTCATGGAGTCGCTGCTGGCGGAGGCCCCGGAGCACCGCGAGCTGCTTCAGGCTTTGGCTAGCGGATTTACGCAATATGCCTTCGCCTTCGCACAGCAGCCGGCTGACGAGCTGGAGGAAAAGGACCTCGCTGCCGCCAGCGCCGGACGCGCACGCGCGAAGCGGCTTTACCTTCGCGCCCGCAACTACGGTCTGCGCGGGCTGGAGGTGCGGCATCCCGGCTTTGAAAAGGCACTGCGGGCCAACCCAGCCACAGCCGTCCGCGTGACGAAGAAGGCCGACGTGCATTTGCTCTACTGGACCGCCGCGTCGTGGGCGGCGGGCATCTCGCTTTCGAAGGATAGCCCCGACGCCATCGCCGACCTGCCGCTGGCGGCGGCGTTAATTGACCGCGCGCTGGTGCTGGACGCGGCGTTCGACCACGGCGCGGTTCATTCCTTCCTTATCACCTTCGAACTGGCCCGGCCCGGCGCGGGCCCGGATGCGGTGGCTAAGTCCCGGCAGCATTTTGCGCGGGCCATCGAGTTGAGCGGCGGCAACCAGGCCGGCCCGTATGTCTCGCTGGCGGAGAACGTCGCGGTGAAGCAGCAGAACGCCGCCGAGTTCAAAGCGTTGCTCGATAAAGCGCTGGCCGTTAAGGTGGACGCCCGTCCCGAATGGCGGCTGGTGAACACCATCATGCAGCGCCGCGCCAAATGGCTGCTCGGGCGGATGGATGATTTGATACTGCCGGCACTGCCGACGGAAAACGTGAAACCGAAATGAAGCTCCAAGCTCCAAGCTCCAAGTTCCAGAAAAGCTCCAACCACGAAGCTTCATGCCCGGCCCGCCGCGCGCTTTTTGGAGCTTGGAACTGGGGATTTCTTTGGAGCTTGGTTTTTGGAATTTGGAGCTTGTTCGCCTTCTCCGCCCCCGCCGCCGCTCCCGTTAAAATTCGCCTAGCCACGCTCGCCCCCAAGGACACCTCGCCCCACAAAACCCTCCAGCAGATGGGCGACTCGTGGAAGAAGACCACCGGCGACCAGGTTCAACTCACCATCTTCACCGACGGCACGATGGGCGGCGAGGCCGACATGGTCCGCCGCATGCGCATCGGGCAGATTCAGGCCGCGATGCTCACCGTCCCGGGCCTTTCGCAAATCGAAGACTCCGTCGGCGGCCTTCAGTTCCTGCCGATGATGTTCCGCTCGCTCGACGAGTTTGATTACGTCTTCGAGAAGCTCCGGCCTGGCCTGGAAAAGAAATTTCGCGATAAGGGCTTTGAAGTCCTCTGCTGGGGCGACCTTGGCTGGGTGCGTCTCTTTTCCAAGCAGCCGGGCCACCGCATTGACGACTACCGCAAGATGAAGGTCTTCGTCTGGTCCGGCGACGGCCGCTCCGCCGACGTGATGCGCGCCCTGCGCGTCAACCCTGTGCCCGCCGAGCAGACCGATGTGCTGCCCGGCCTCCAGACCGGCCTCTTCGACATGGTGCCCAGCGTGCCCATCTATGCGCTGGCCGGGCAGTTCTACGGCCCCGCCTCGCACATGCTCGAAATCAACTGGGTGCCGCTCGTCGGCGCGACCATCGTGCTGAAAAAGAGCTGGGATGCCACGCCTGCCGACAAGCGCGCCGCCCTCCAGCAAGCTGCCGCCGAGGCTGGCAAGCAAATCCGCGCGCAGGGCCGCAAGGAAAGCGACGAGGCTGTCGCCGCCATGGAGAAACGCGGCCTGAAAGTCATCAAGCCCACGCCCGACGACCTTGCCGACTGGGTGCGCTTCACCGACGAGGCTTACCCGAAAATCCGTGGCAAACTTATCCCCGCCGAGATGTTCGATGAAGTGTCGAGGCTCGTGAAGGAGTATCGGGCCAAGGCTGGGAAATGAGCGTGGCGAGGAAACGCGTTTCATGTTCCGTGTTCCGTGAGGAGCGCGCTCCGGCCACGAGGTTACTCACGGAGAACGCAACACGGAGCACGCACTTCCCATGCTAGTCACCGACGCCGCTGCTCCCGCCGCCCCACCCACCGGCCTTCGTCTGTGGCTGCGGCAAGGCGAAAACCTCCTGCTCTGTTTCATTCTCGTCGCGCTCATGGTGCTGCCGTTGCTGGAGGCCTTCCTGCGTAAGGCATTTCAGACCGGCATCCCTGGAGCGACCGCTCTCGTCCAGCACTTCACCCTCATCATCGCGATGCTCGGTGGCGCGCTCGCGGCGCGGGACAGCCGGCTGCTGGCGATGTCCGCCCTGCCGACGATTCTGCCGCCCAAGTGGAAGGTCTTCTCCGCGCTCTTCAGCGGCACGATGGCCACGACGGTCACGCTCTTCCTCGCCGTCGCGGGCATCGAGTTCGTGAAGACCGAGCGCGCGAGCGGCAACTTCCTCGTCGGCAACATGCCCATCTGGTGGGTGCAAATCGTCACGCCCATCGGCTTCGCGCTCGTGACGTGGCGATTGCTGTGGAACGCGTCGCCGAAGTGGTGGGGTCGCGTCGTCGTCTTCGTCGCGAGCGCCGGGGCCGTATGGCTAATCAAAGAGTGTGGAACGGAACACGCCGAATTGACTAGGGCAATGGTTTTCGATGGAGGCGCGGTGCTGCTTCCGGTGCTCACACTGGCTCTACTTCGTGCTGAACCAACCGATTCACTGGCTCGCCTAAAGATTCTGGGGGGAAGCCTTGGGTTAACTTTACTGTTAGTATTGCTCGGTTCGTATTTGCCAATCGAACCAGCCAAGCTCGTCTGGCCCGCGATTGCCACGCTGCTCGCTGCGACGGTGCTGGGTGCCCCCATCTTCGTCACGCTCGGCGGCGCGGCGATGATTCTCTTCTGGGGCGATGATCTGCCCATCGCGTCCATTCCGCTCGACCACTACCGGCTCGTCACCAACGCTACACTACCGACCATCCCGCTCTTCACGCTCGCTGGCTACCTCCTCGCGGAAGGCGGCGCATCGAAGCGGTTGGTCGGCGTGTTCCAAGCGCTCTTCGGCTCGTTCCGGGGCGGCCCGGCCATCGTCACCGCGCTGGTCTGCACGTTCTTCACCTCGTTCACCGGCGCGAGCGGCGTGACCATCCTCGCGATGGGCGGCCTGCTCATGCCCGTGATGCTCGCGGCGCGCTACTCGGAGCGCAACGCCCTCGGCCTGCTCACCGGCTCCGGCGCGCTGGGGTTGCTGTTCCCGCCGTCGCTCCCGCTGATTCTCTACGCCATCATCGCCGGCTCGAAGGCGCAGGCCGCCGGTGTGACCATCGAGAAGATGTTCCTCGCCGGCCTGCTGCCCGGCCTGCTGCTCGTGGCGTTGACCGCTTGGTGGGGCGTGAGCCGTGGCCCGAAGGATGCCGACGACCGGCCCAAGTTCAACGGCGCGACCGCGCGCGTGGCGATGTGGGAAGCAAAGTGGGAACTCGCCGTGCCGTTCGTCGCGCTGGGCGCGCTCTTCGGCGGCATCGCCACGCCCGTGGAGGCAGCGGCCGTTACGGCGCTTTACGTCTTCATCGCCACGGTCTTCATCCACCGCGACCTCAAGCTCACCACCGACATCCCGCGCGTGCTGACTGAGTGCGGCCTGCTCGTCGGTGGCGTGCTGATGATTCTGGGCGTCGCGCTCGGACTGACGAACTACCTCGTGGACGCGCAAATCCCCGACAAGGCCGTCACCTGGGTCACCGCCACCATCAAGTCCAAGTGGGCCTTTCTCCTCGCGCTGAACGTCCTGCTTTTGCTCGTGGGCTGCTTCATGGACACGTTCTCCGCCATCGTGGTCGTCGTGCCGCTGCTCGTGCCGCTCGGGTCGGCGTATGGCATAGACCCATTGCACCTCGGCATCATCTTCCTCGCGAACATGGAGCTGGGCCTGCTCGCGCCAACTGTCGGCATCAACATCTTCCTTGCCTCCTACCGCTTCAAAAAGCCCGTGATGGAAGTCTCCCGCGCCGTGCTGCCCATGCAGGGCGTGCTCATCGTCGGCGTGCTGCTCATCACCTACTTCCCACCGCTGACGACATGGCTGCCGAGGTGGCTGGGGAGGTAACGCCCGGGCAAGCCGGCGGACTTACGCTTGTCCAGAGGGGTTCATCTGCTACCGTCCCGGTCAATGTTACGCCGGTTTATTCTTCTGCTAGCCGCCGCTTTGTCGCCTGCCGTTCTGTCGGCGGCGGAACGGTCCTTTGATTTCGCCTCCATGCCCGTGGGGAAGCCGCCGGTTGGATTCCAGAGCGAACTGACCGGGACCGGGGCTCCGGGGGACTGGAAGGTGGTCCTGGCCGACGCTCCCAGCGCCTTCCAACCGCTCACTCCCGGAGCGCTCAACACGGCCAAGCGAGGGGTGCTGGCGCAGTTGGCGGCCGATGCGACCGAGGAGCGGTTTCCGGTGCTGGTCTTTCAGGAGGAGGTCTTCGGCGATTTCTCCTTCACCACCAAGTTCAAGTGCGTGGACGGCAAGGTGGAACAGATGGCCGGCGTGGCGTTTCGCTATCAGGACCCCAAGAACTATTACATCGTCCGCGCCAATGCCTTGGGTAACAGCTTCCGGTTCTACAAGTTCGTCAACGGCGAGCGCAGCGCGCCGGTCGGGCCGGGCGACATCCCCATTCCCCGTGGCGTCTGGCACGAGATGACCATCGAGTGCAAGGGCAACCAAATCCGTTGTCTGCTCAACGGCAAGGAAGCCATCCCGACACTCACGGACAATTCCTTTCCCTTTGGCAAGCTGGGTTTCTGGACCAAGTCCGACTCGGTGACCCAGTTTGCCGACGCGCGCATCACCTACACTCCCCGCGAAACGCTTGCGAAAACGCTGGTGCGTGATGTGCTCGCCAAGTTCGGCTATATCGCTGGTGTGACCATTTACATGCCAAAAACTGGTGGCAAAGGCCTGGGAATCGTCGCCAGCAACCAGGAAAAGACGATCGGCGACAAAGGCGGCGAGGTTGAGCAGCAGGTGTTCGACAAGGATGTGATTTTCTCCGGTCCGGAGAAACAGCGTTCGCTCTACCTCATTACATTGCCGATGCACGACCGCAATGGGGAAGTGGTGGCGGCCGTGCGCCTCGATTTGGGGGCCTTCCCTGGCCAGACGGAGAAAAATGCCATCCTGCGCGCCATGCCGGCCATCAAGCTGATGGAGGGCCGCTTCAAGGACGCGCGCGACCTCTTGGAATGAGCCAGACGGCGACCTTCCCCGGTGGTGGTTTGGAGGAGTTGATCGCCTTCATCGCCGAGCAGCGCCAGCGGATGAAACCATTTCGCCGGGTTCTCATTACCGAGGACCTGGCGCGGATTCTGGATGTGAACCGCAATGAATTGGTCTTCCCTGGTGTGACCTACGGCCATCCGTTGCTGGAAGCCCTGCTCCGTGCCGCAGGCGCTGCCTTCGATCCCGCCACCTGCCACACCCCACCGGCCGGAAATCACAGCCGGGAATTCGGCTGCACGGCACGTTATCCGTGGGCGCATGATCGCGTGTTGTGAACCTGAGAGCGGGCCGACTGCCGAAACTGGCCGCTTTCCCCTCAACTGCGGGATTCCCTGAGCCGGCTCTCAGGGAAATCCTGTAATTTTTCCGTTGGCACGCTTCCCCGGCTGCGAACCTGCTTGTTTCGCAACCATGAAAGCCGCTGTGTTCATCGAACGGGATGGGGTCCTCAACCAGGTCCGGACCGCCGGGCGCACCCAGATTCCGCCCCTGTGCCTGGAGGAATTTCACATCCGCGAGGACGCTCGCGAACCGCTGGAGCTGCTCCGTGCCGCTGGCTACCTCGTGCTCGTGACCACCAACCAGCCCAATGTCGCCCGTGGTCTGCTGCCGCGCCGCGAGCTGGACCGGATGCACGACCTGCTGCGCCGCGTCCTGCCCATCGACGGCATCCTGCTCTGCCCGCATGAGGAGAGTGACCGTTGCAACTGCCGCAAGCCCGGCGCGGGACTGTTCACCGAGGCGGCCTTCCGCTGGCACCTCGACATGGAGCGCAGCTTTGCCATCAGCGACAAATGGCAGGATGCCTCGGCCGCCTTCGTCGCCGGCTGCAACTCCGGGCTGATCCGCTCACCGTGGAACGGTTCGGTGCACCATGATTTCCTGGTCAACAACCTTGCCCAAGCGGCGGAGAAGATTTTGCAGTTCAACCACCCGGTGAACCACGTGTCCGTGCCGCTCGCGCAGTTGGAGATGGCCTGAAAAACGCTTTCAACAGCTTGTTCGGTTTGGGTTTTGGTTAGTGGTAGTTGGTAGTTCAGTTCCCCTGCGCAAGAGGCTGCTGCCCGGATTGTCTGCCGGGTGGCAGCCTCCCTTTTTTCACTTTGGCGGCTTGCCTCATGGCGCGGGCTTGGCGATCTTCCTCCCTACTTACCTTGTCGCCATGTTAATCCGAAGCCTGACTCTCGCCCTCCTCACCCTTTCGGCTCAGCTTGCGCTGGCTGCGCCGGCTCCGGCCCCCGCCCGCTTGGAGCTTCAGCCCGGCGACCATGTCTGCCTCATCGGCAACGCCCTGGCGGAACGGATGCAGCATGACAACCACTGGGAGACGCTGCTCCACCAGCGCTTCCCCAAGCACAACCTCGTCGTCCGCAACCTCGCCTTCACCGCCGACGAGGTGGACATCAAGACCGAGTTGGTCATCGAGAATTCCTCCTACTCCAAGGGCGACAAAGTGCTCCCCGCCCGCCTGCGTTCGCAGAACTTCGGCTCGCCGGACCAGCACCTCGCCTTCAGCAAGGCCACGGTCGTGCTCGCCTTCTTCGGCTTTAACGAGTCCTTCGCCGGCCCGGCGGGCGTGGCGAAGTTCAAGGCCGACCTGACCTACTTCATCGAGCACACGCGGAAGCAGAACTACTCCGGCGCCGGCGCCCCCCGGATCGCGCTCGTCTCGCCCATCGCGCACGAAAACCTCGGCAACCCCAACCTCCCCGATGGCAAGGCGAACAACGCGAATCTCAAGCTCTACACCGACGCAATGGCCGCCGTGGCGAAGGATCTGGGCGTGCCCTTCGTGGACCTCTTCACGCCTCCGCTGAAGGCTTACGCCGGCGCGCCCTTCAAGTTCACGCACAACGGCATTCACCTCAACACGGACGGCCACAAGGCCATCGCACGGCTGCTGGACGAAGGACTGTTCGGCAAGGCGGGCGCGCCGGCTGACTTCAACGCCAAGCTCCGCGCCGAGTTGAACGAGAAGAATTACCAGTGGTTCAACCGCTACCGCGCGGTCAACGGCTACTACATCTATGGCAAACGCTCGCTCGTGAAGTTCTCCGACGGCGAGCAGCGCAACGCCGACGTGATGGAGCGCGAACGGGCCGTGCTGGACGTGATGACCGCCAACCGCGACGCGCGCGTCTGGAAGGTCGCGCAGGGCGAGGCCGTGCCGGCGACGATTGACGATACGAACGTCCCGCCTTTCCTGCCCGTGAAGACGCACTTCGGCGCGGGCCGCGTGAACCGCGA
>CAIPBN010000424.1 GCA_903863315.1 uncultured Verrucomicrobiota bacterium
ACCCTTTCCTTGGCCTCGCCCTTTAGTTTCGTGTCGAGCTTGTCGAACTCGTGGGCGACCTGCCGGTAAGCCAGCTCCGCAATCTGATGCTCATACGGCGTGCGTTTGGCGACGGGCTTGAGGATGTCCGCGCGGATGTCCTCGACGAACATCTCAATCGAACTCTTCTCCGTGTTCTTGCGGACCGGGGCCAGCAGGGACTCGATCTCCGCGCGAATGTCGGCGGTGGCCGCTTCCCACTTGGCGAGCTTGGCCTCGTAGGCGGTGCGCTCGGCCGGCGTGGCCAAGGTCAGATCCTCGCGCGGCAGCAACGGGGAAAAGAAAGCCTGGAAGCGGTAATAGTCCTTCTGCAGCAACGGGTCGAACTTGTGGTCGTGGCAACGCGCGCATTGCAGGCCCACGCCCAGGAAAACGTCCGCCGAGGTGTCCGTGATATCCTCGATGATGCGCTGCCACTGCCCGCGCACATCGCGATTATTGTATTCGTAAATGCCTGCGCGGAAATAGCCGGTGGCCACCAGGAGTTCCGGGTTGCGGCTCTCGGGCGGCGTGTTGAAGTAGCGTTCGTCGCCTGCGAGCTGCTCGGTGATGAACTGGTTGTAGGGCTTGTCCGCGTTGAGTGACTTCACTACGTAATCACGGAACCGCCACGCATACGGGCGGTAGCCGTCGGCACGGTAGCCGTCGGATTCGGCATAGCGCACGAGGTCGAGCCAGTGGCGCGCCCATTTCTCGCCATAGCGCGGACTGGCCAGCAGCCTGTCCACGAGCTTCTCGTAGGCGTCGCCGGACTTGTCGTTGAGGAACTGGTCCAGTTCGAACGGCGTCGGCGGCAGGCCCGTGAGATCGAAGAAGACCCGGCGGGCGAGCGTGACTCGATCCGTCTCTGGAGCGGGCGTGAGTTGGTTCGCCGCCAGCTTCGCGCGGATGAACTGGTCGATCGGGTTCTTCACCCCGCCCTGCAATGCGCCGGCAGCCGGCGGCGTGATTTTGCGCACTGGCACGAAGGCCCACCACTTCCGATCTTCATCCGTGATCTTCCCGCGCCGCACGGTCTGCTTCTCACCGGTGGCTTCGGGCATCGGTGCGCCCAGCTTCACCCATTTCT
This sequence comes from uncultured Verrucomicrobiota bacterium, assembly GCA_903863315.1. Lineage (GTDB taxonomy): Bacteria > Verrucomicrobiota > Verrucomicrobiia > Limisphaerales > SXTU01 > SXTU01. Next base: position 1,109 of record CAIPBN010000424.1, read on the forward strand.
CCAACGCGGCGATCTGGTCGGACCCAAGTTTCTTGTTCTTCGGCGGCATCTGCAAATCCGCGTCCGTGTAGCGCACGGCCTTGATGAGCAGGCTCTTCTCCAAATCCCCCGGAACCACTGCCGGTCCGGTGTCGCCGCCCTTGAGAATCGCGGCCGAGGAATCCAGCGCCAAGCCGCCCTTGAACTTCTTCGCCTCGTGGCTGTGACACTCGAAGCACGCGCCGACGAGAATGGGCTTCACCGTCTGCTCGTAAAACGCGAGGTCTCTGGCGGTTGGCTTGGCGGTCGCCGTCCGACCGGGTGCCACGGTGGAAAGGAGCAGGGCGGGCAGCAGTGCCACCGTTGGAAACAGTTGTTTCATCGCGTGATTTTGACGCCCGCGAGTATGCACGGGATTCGCCCTGTGTCAGTAGCTCTTTGGGGCTGGTTAAATCATCGGCCGCGTTGCCAAGCCAGGTGCCGTGCGGGATTGATCCCGGCCTGGCGGGTCGCGGGATAATCGCCAGGTGTGCGGAAATAAAATGGGGCCCGTGCCCAAGCACAGGCCCCATTGTCTGCCCCCGAACGGGAAATGACTACGGCATCAGCCGCCGCACCCCAATGAACTTACTTGGTCAGCTCGGCGAGCTTGGGCGTGATGGCGTCAGCCCAGATCTGGTAGCCGGCCTTCGAGAGGTGGAGGAAGTCGGGCATGATATCCTTGGGCAGGCTGCTGCCGTCCGCCGCCAGGAACTTCCCGCCGATGTCGAGGTAGTGGACGCTCTTGCCGTCGTGGAGCTTGGCGATGGTGGCGTTGACCTTCGCGAGCTTCTCACGCTGCGCGTTGGGCTTCTCGCCGCGCGGGAAGACGGCCAGCAGGAGCACCTTCGTGGCCGGGGACTTCTCGTGGATGGTGGTGACGATCTTGGTCACGCCCTTGGCGATGCCATCCGCCTCGTCGGACCCGGAGTTGTTGGTGCCGATCATCAGCACGACGACCTTGGGCTTAATGCCGTCGAACTCGCCGTTGGTGATGCGCCAGAGGACGTGCTGGGTGCGGTCGCCGCCGATGCCGAAGTTCGCCGTTTTGTAGGCACCGAAGGCCTTGTCCCAAACTTCCTTCGCCCCGCGCCAGCCGGCGGTGATGGAGTCACCGAGGAAGAGCACATCCACGCCACCGGCCTTGGCGATGGCCACGTAGCTTTCGTGGGTCTTGATGAAGCCCGCATCGGGCTCGCCGTCGCGGAACTTGGGCGCGGCGACATCGGGGGCCTGGACGGGATTGGGCTTCTTGGGCGTGGCGTCCTTCTTGGCATCTTTCTTGGCGTCAGCCTTCGAATCTTTCTTCGCGTCGGTTTTGGCCTGAGCGAACAGCGGCGCGGGCGCGGCGAGGAGGGTGGCGAGGGCAAGGGTGGATAGGAAAGCGGTGCGTTTCATTGATTGATGGTGTGTTTTCAACAAGGAGGCGTTTCGACGGCAGGCGGGAAGGGATGTTCAACGCGCTGTGGCGGCGCACTGTGAGCGCCGACTCAAAGCTGGCTTACCGGTGTTAAGGAACGGCGGTTACAGACTGCCGCAACTGGGGGCTTCCGGCTCCTCGGGCAGCACGACCCACAACTCGCCTTTCAAGTCCAGCACCCGCAGCGGTTTGAGGCTGAGTCCGCCGCAGGGGCCGTGGATGCAGCGTCCGTTGAGCGGCTCGTAAATCGCGCCGTGCGTGCGGCAGATGAAGAAGTTGCCATCCGTCGTGAAGAAGTCGTTGTCGTCATCCAGCGGCATGGGGATGTGGCGGCAGGCGTTCTCGTAGGCGACGAGGTGCCCGCGCACATTCGCCGCGAAGCCCTCGCGCCGGATGCCTTCGTGGGTGAAGACGAACTTACGCGTCGTGCCGGGCGGGAGTTCGGCGGTGGGGCAGAGTGGCTGGGAGCGGGTCATCCTAATTGATCACAACTCACCTTCGTCGTCTGATACCAGCAAACCTAAGCCCTTGAATACATCGGCGACTTGCTGGACAAGTGCCTCGTCATCTTCCGGGGCAAAGCGAAAACATGCTCCGGTCACGATGCTATCCTTGATTGTCAAATCCAACGCCGACTCGACGCCATCAAGAACTAACCAATGGCCAAACTGGTCTGGTTGCTCGTTGCACGGAAGTCCTGCCGCTCCAAATGCGGTAATGACTGTTTGAGTCGTCAGTGTCTTGGGTGCGTCCTCCTGTGAGTAAATGTAGAGTTCGTAAGCCATAGTGTTCTCGAATTTAATGCGGCCTCACCATTCAAACGGTTCGTAATTTGAAACAATGTCGGTGGTCACGCTTTGAAATTATTTTCTGCGTATCTCCTCTTCAAGAATGGTTTCTACAAACGCGCAATCAGCAGCTCCCGCTGGAAAATAATCTCCTTCGGCAGATGCGCGTAGAGCTTGATGAACAGCTCGTCCTGCTGGAGCACCTCGCGCCGCCATTCCTCGATGTCCGTGCTCTGCGCCTGTTCCAGTCGCTCGGCGTTGAAGCCGTCGAGGCCGTCGAGGTCGAAGTCGTGCGCGCTGGGCACCCAGCCGAGCAGCGCCTCGTTCGCGTTCGCGTCGCCCCGGCAGCGGTCCACGATCCACTTGAGCACGCGCATATTCTCGCTGTAGCCGGGCCAGAGGAACTTGCCGTCGGCGTCTTTGCGAAACCAGTTCACGTTGAAGATGCGCGGGGGATGCTGGATGAGCCGGCGCATGAAGAGCCAGTGGCGGAAGTAATCGCCCATGTTGTAGCCGCAGAAGGGCAGCATCGCCATCGGGTCGCGGCGGACGTGGCCGACCGCGCCGGTCGCGGCGGCGGTGGTCTCCGAGCCGATGGTCGCGCCGACATAGACGCCGTGGACCCAGTTGAAGGCCTGATACACGAGCGGCATCGTGTTCGTGCGGCGGCCACCGAAGATGATGGCACTGATGGGCACGCCAGCGGGGTCGTTGACCTCGGGCGCGAGCATCGGGTTGTTGGTCATCGGCGCGCAGAAGCGGCTGTTCGGGTGTGCGGCCTTTTCCTTTGAGTCGGGCGTCCACCGCTGGCCGCGCCAGTCGAGGCATTCGGCGGGCGGCGGTTCGTCCTTGCCCTCCCACCACACATCGCCGTCAGCGGTGAGCGCGACGTTGGTGAAGATGGTGTCCCGCCTCATGCACTCCATCGCGTTGGGGTTGGACTTGTAGTTCGTGCCGGGCACGACGCCGAAGTAACCGATCTCCGGGTTGATGGCAAAGAGGCGGCCATCGGGGCCGGGCTTCATCCATGCAATGTCGTCGCCGACCGTCCAGACCTTCCAGCCGGCGAAGCGGGCGGGCGGGTGGAGCATGGCGAAGTTCGTCTTGCCGCACGCGCTCGGGAACGCGCCGGCCACGAAGGTCTTTTTGCCATCTGGCGTCTCGACGCCCAGCACGAGCATGTG
>CAIPBN010000425.1 GCA_903863315.1 uncultured Verrucomicrobiota bacterium
CATAGAGCGTGATCACGAGCATCCCGAGGTTTTTCAAGACGCCCAAGCCGCTGTGCCCGACCGTCACGGCCATCGCCGCGCCGATGCCGAAAGGCGCGCAGAGCATCACGAGGCCGGTAAACTTGAACATGACTTCGCTCAGGCCTTCGAAGAAGTTCAGGATGCTTTCCTTCGGCTTGCCCGTGACCTGCGTCAGCGCGATGGCGAAGAGGATGGTGAACACGACGACTTGCAGCACGTCGTTGTTGGCCGCGCTCTCGAAGAAGCTTTTGGGGGCGATGTGTTCAATCATCTCCTGCGTGGTCTGCGTCTTGGCGGCCAGCTCCTTGCCGGTGGCCGCCGAGGGCGGCAGCACGACGCCGACGCCCGGCTTGGTCAAGTTCACTGCCAGTAACCCGATGGCGAGTGCCAGCGTGGTGACCACCTCGAAGTAGATGAAGGACTTGAGCGCGAGGCGGCCGACGGCCTTGAGGTCATCGCTGTGGCCCGCGATGCCGATGATGAGCGTGCCGACGAGGATGGGGACGATGATGCACTTGATGAGGTTGAGGAAGAGCTTGGAGACGACCTTGAGGTTCCGCGCCACCATCGGATAGTCCGACTCTGGGAAGGCCCAGCCGGCGAGGATGCCGAGCGCCATGGAAATGAGAATCCATTTGGTGAGGCTGATTTGGCGCAGGGCATTCCACATAGGCGGGCGGAGTTTTGCACGGAGGCTAGGCAGGTGGTGAGGTGCTGTCGAGAGTCACGGTAGCCGTGACTGGCAGCCACCTCGATTCCAGCGCGGATTTTTTCTCGTCAAGGGTTGGGCGGCGGCGATAGTCCGCGCATGGACGTTCAAATCGCAAGTTTGTGCGACACGGCGGCGGATTACAGCGGCAAGCTTTGCCTGCTGGGGGCCTTCGACACGATTTTGGCGGCCAAGTTTCCCGCCATGCACCCGTTCTGCTCGGTGGCCTTGCGCATCGTCTTCCGGGACACGGATGAGGGCAAACACACGTTGCGGGTCAATCTGATTGATGCCGATGGCCAAAGCCTGCTGCCGGGGATGCCGGTGACGCCGCTGGACATCCGGATGCCGGAGAATCAGTTCTTCGCGACGGTCAACCTGGTGTTCAACTTGCAGGGCATGCGCTTCAACAAGCCGGGCCAGTATTCCGTGGACATCACGCTTGATGAGCAAATGATCGCGCGCATCCCCTTGCAGGTGCTGAACATGCCGGCGGGGCAGGGGGGCGGGGCGTTTCCGGAACCGTCGGTCTGAGTGCGCCGCGGTTCAGGCGGTGGGCGTTGCCGGTTGGGAATCCACCACAAAGACGCACACGCTGCACGGAGGCAGGGTGAACTCGGCGGAGAAGGGCTGGCCGTGCATGTTGAGTTCCTCGGCGGTGACGCCGCCCAGGTTGCCGGCGTTGCTGCCGCCGTAGAGTGCGGCATCGCTGTTCAACAACTCGCGCCAGTAGCCGGCAGTGGGCAGTCCGATGCGGTAGTTCGTCCGCAGTGCCGGCGTGAGGTGGAGAATCACCAGCAGCTTCTGCCCGCCGTCCTTCGTGCGACGCAGGAAGGTGAACACGCTGTGAAGGCTGTCCGAGCAGTCCACCCATTCAAAGCCTTCCAGATCGTAGTCGGCCTCCCACAGCGCGGGATGGCCGGTGTAGAGCTGGTTGAGGTCGGCGACGAAGCGCTGGATGCCGGCGTGCTGCGGGCCTTGTTCCAGCAGCCACCAGTCCAGGGCGCGGTTTTCGGACCACTCCTGACCCTGGCCAAACTCGCTGCCCATGATGAGCAGGTGCTTGCCGGGGAAGGTCCATTGGTAGCCGAGCAAGGCCCGGAGATTGGCAAACTTCTGCCAATCGTCGCCCGGCATCTTCCCGAGCAACGAGCATTTGCCGTGGACGATCTCGTCGTGCGAGAGCGGCAGGATGAAGTTCTCGTTGTGATGGTAGAGCATCGCGAACGTGAGGTCATGCTGGTGATAGCGGCGATACAACGGGTCGCGGCTGAAGTAGCGGAGCGTGTCGTGCATCCACCCCATGTTCCACTTGAAGGTGAAGCCCAGGCCGCCGAGATACGGCGGGCGCGTGACCAGCGGCCAGGCGGTGCTTTCCTCGGCGATGGTCATCACGCCGGGGACCTCGGTGTGCACGAGATGGTTGAACTCACGCAGGAACTCAATGGCCTCCAAGTTTTCGCGGCCACCATATTTGTTGGGCACCCATTCGCCTTCCTTGCGCGAGTAGTCGAGGTAAAGCATGGAGGCCACGGCGTCCACGCGTAGGCCGTCGATGTGGAAGCGTTCGCACCAGAAGAGCGCGTTGGCGGTGAGGAAGTTGCGGACCTCGTGGCGGCCGAAGTTGAAGATGAGCGTGCCCCAGTCCTGATGCGCGCCCTGTCGCGGATCCTCGTGTTCGTAAAGTGCCGTGCCGTCGAACTTGGCCAGCGCCCAGTCATCCCGCGGGAAGTGCGCGGGCACCCAGTCCACGATCACACCGATGCCCGCCTCGTGCAGCGCGTTGATGAGGAATTGGAAATCATCCGGCGTGCCGAAGCGGCAGGTCGGCGAGTAGAAGCCCGTGACCTGGTAGCCCCAGCTGGGATAGTAGGCGTGCTCGGAGATGGGCAGGAATTCGACATGCGTGAAGCCGAGGCGGCGCACGTATTCTACGAGCAACGGCGCGACTTCACGATAGCTGTAGGACTCGGCGACGTTCTTCTTCATCCACGAGCCGAGATGGACTTCGTAGATACTGAGCGGCGCGCGGAGCGGGTTGCGCGCCCGGCGTTCTTCCATCCATGCGTTGTCGGTCCAGCCGAACTTGCGGTTGTTCCAGACGATGGAGGCATTCTGCGGTGCGGGTTCAAAAAAGAAGCCGCAGGGGTCGGTTTTGAGCACGACCTGGCCGTGGACGTTGCGGACTTCAAACTTATACAAAGTGCCTTCACCCAAGCCCGGCACGAACAATTCCCAAACTCCCGAAGCGCCCAGCCGCCGCATCGGGTGGTAACGGCCATCCCAGTTGTTAAACGGGCCAACCACGCTCACCCGTTGGGCATGCGGTGCCCAGACCGCGAAGCTCACGCCCGGCACCCCGTCGGCCTCGCGCAACTGCGCGCCGAGCTTGTCGTAGATCCGGCGCTCGTTGCCCTGACCGAACAGATAGAGATCCGTCTCGCCCAGCGAAGGCCAGAAGGAATAAGGGTCGCGCGTGCGCCGCACGTTGCCGGCGAAATCCGTGATGATCAGGTCGTAGGCGTAAACGCGGCTCGCATCCTGGGTGATGCCCTCGAACAGGCCGCACTCATGCACGCGCTGGAGCAGGAATCTGGGCTTCGCCGGCTCATGCACGGGGGCCACCTCGACGATGGCCGCGTCCTGCAGCAGCGTGCGAACCACCAGGCCCGAACCATCCCCGAGCGGATGCATGCCCAGCAGTTGATGAGGGGAAGCATTCTGCGCTTGAACGAGGCTCTCCAGTTCAGCCGGCGTCAGTTTCATGACCGCAGCGTGCCAGAGCCGTGGATTGATGACACGCACTTTCACCACCGCGGCTTGAGGCCGGGGCGGGAGGGCTACCGCGCCGGTGTCACTGCGACTCCCAGCCTGCGCAACTGTCGTTCGGCCTCGGCCTGTGCCTCCGCGTCGTCCTTGTCCACCGGCTTGAGGGCGAGACACTGCTGAAGCTGGGCGATGGCGTCCGTCTTTTTTCCCAGCGCGAGCAAGGTCTGCGCGAGCTGGTGCCGGTGGATGATGCGTCCGGGCGCAAGAGCGAGGGCGCGCTCAAAATTGTCCCGGGCTGCGGCGAGGCTTCCCGCTGGGATACCGCCATACACCAGCTTCGCGATGCCCTTCAGGATGAAGTTCATCTCCGCCACCTCGAAGTGCCAACGCCCCAGCATGTGATAGGCAAGGTCGAGTTTCGGCTCCAAGGCGATGGCCTTCTCCGTTTCCTCCTTCAGCCGCCGCGAGTAGTTCACCTTCGTCTGGTTGTCCACGTGCGGGAAATTTTTCGCCAGGCAGATGCCCACGGACAGGCGGGCCCGGGCATGCTGCGGGTCCGCCGTCACCGCGCGCTCCGCCGTGGCAAGACAAAGCGCGGCCAACCTCTTCTTCTCGGCGTCGGTCTTGGCTTCAAAAATCTGATTGGACTGCTGCTTGGCGAGCCGAAAAAGCACCTCGGCCTGCTTGGGAAACCTGTGGTCTGCCTCCTCCAGCAAGCGCAATGCAGCGGCCACCTCCTGCCGCGCATCCAACTCATCCGCCCGCCGCAGCAGCTCCGCCAAGGCCGCAGGCTCGGACGCCCAGCCGACACCCGCACACCAGCCGAGCAGGCCGGCGGCAGCCAGCGAAATGCCCGCCCGCTGAAGCTGACGTAATAGCTGATGCACCATGTCGCCACCATGCCCGCAACCACGGATCGCGGCAAGTCGGCAAGCCTTGGAGGTATGCCCTTTCCCTGGCCCAAACTTGAAACTTCCCTCCCGCCGTCCGTGTCGTATGTTCCGTAGCGCAGCCCAAAATGGTTTTGTAACGTCCGGCTGTCGCAAACGTCACCTCAGCACATCTGGCTTATGATAATGGCAGACATCCTCAAGATTTTCCTCCTCATCGTCGGCGGCCTGCTCATCTTCATCGCGTTCTGGCTCGCCGCTGAAGCCCTCTTCCCGGCCCTCGTCGAGCGCTCCCGGGACCAATACCGCCGCCCGTGGAAGCTCACCTTCGCCGGGCTGGCGATGGCCGGGCCCCTCATCGGCCTTGCCCTGCTTTGCTTCAAGAAGGGCAACAATCCGCTCTTCAACATCGCCGGCATCATTTCGATTGGCGTGGTGCTGCTGGGCGGCCTCGCTGGTTCCGCCGGCTTCGCCAAACGCATCGGTGCGGGCCTGCCCTCGCCCATTGACGATGCCCAACCGTGGCGGCGTGTCCTGCGCGGCGGCATCGTGCTCACGCTCACGTATCTGCTGCCGTTCATCGGCTGGATGGGCCTGAGCATATGGACGCTCGTGACGGGTTTCGCCGCGTTGGTCTTCGCCGTGCGTGAGGCCAAGCCGACCGCCACCGTGCCGCCTGCCCCGCAGCCGCCAGTGGAGTCGAAGAATGAACCGCCCGCCATCCCCGCCGCTGCATGAACTTCTCCCGCCGCCACTTCCTCCAGACCAGCGCCGCCGCCTCGCTCGCCGCCGTCGCCGTCGGGTGCGACAAGATGGAAGTCCCCGAGGCCCTGCTGCCCGGACGCCGTGCCGCCGCGCCACCGGACGGCCCCTACGCCACGCCCGCCGGCAAGGACATTGACCTCGTCTCGCACGCGTTGAACCGCCTCACCTTCGGCGCGCGCCCTTGGGACTACCAGCGCGTGCGCAAGCTCGGCGTGACCGAGGAAGCCGCCTTCGCCGCCTTCCTCGACCAGCAGCTCGCGCCCGAGAAGATTGACGACCCCAACTGCGAGAACGCCATCCGCCGCTTCGAACTGCTCAACGAGCCGCTCGGCGAACTCTTCGAGTATCAGGAGAAGCATCTGCTCGACGCTCTCATCCGCAGCACCGTGTTGCGCGCCGTCTTCACCGAGCGCCAGCTCTACGAGGTGATGGTCAACTTCTGGAGCGACCACTTCAACATTGACCCCTCCAAGGGCGACGCGAAGTGGCTCAAGGTCGCCGACGACCGCGACGTCATCCGTGCCCACGCGCTCGGCAAATTCCCCGCGATGCTCCGCGCCTCCGCGCTCAGCCCCGCGATGCTCTGGTATCTCGACGGCCGCGTGAACAAGAAGGCCAACGACGCCGACAAGCCCAACGAAAACTACGCGCGCGAGCTGCTGGAGTTGCACACCCTCGGTGTCCACGGCGGCTACTCGCAGCAGGACGTGATGGAAGTCGCCCGATGTCTCACCGGCTGGGGCGTGCAGGAGGTTGGCCGCTCGAAGCTCAACCTCGGCAGCGTCGAGTTCAAACCCTTCCAGCACGACCGTGGCGAGAAGGTCGTCCTCGGTCACGTCATCCCGGCGATTCCGAAGAAGGCCAACGCGGCGGAAATCGAGAAGCTCGGTCGCGCCGAGTTGGACACCGTGCTCGGCATCATCGGCCTGCACCCGTCCACCGCGAAGTTCATCGCCACCAAGCTCTGCCAGCGCTTCATCGCGGACGCGCCGCCCGCCGCCGCCGTCAGCGCGGTCGCGGAGGAGTTCATCGCGTCCGGTGGCGACATCCCGGCCACGCTGCGTGCGCTCTTTGCCACCGACGCCTTCCTCACCACACGCGGCAACAAGCTCAAGCGCCCGTTCCACTACATCGTCTCCACGCTGCGCGCCACGCACGCGACCACCGACGCGGGCCACGCGATTCAGGACTACCTCCTGCGCATGGGCCACGCGCCCTTCCACTACCCGACGCCCGACGGCTACCCGGAGGAAGCCGCGCCGTGGCTGGGCACGCTGCTCTGGCGCTGGAACTTCGCCGTCGCCCTGACCAAGAACGAGCTGGGCAACGAAACGAAGCTCGACGCCGACAAGCTGAAGGCCAGCTTCGTCACCGAGGAAAACCAGATGGCCCACCTGCTTAGCCGCGCACCCAACGCCGACGAAATCACCGCCTGCAAGGAATCCGGTGCCCCGCTCGCGCTGCTGCTGGCCTCGCCGAGTTTTCAGAAGTGCTGAACCACGGATGAACACGGGTATGCCCTTGCTCGCTGATGCGCCGGTGCCCTTTGTTTGCCAGCTCGCCATTCCCAAGCTCCTTGCGGTGGCATAGGCTGCGCCCATGTCCGAACCGGCTGCTCCGTCCGACGACGCTGTCATCGCCGCCATGCGCCACTGGGTGGAAGCGGCGGTCATCGGCCTCAATTTCTGTCCCTTCGCCAAAACAGTTCAGCGCAAGGGACAGGTGCGCTACGTCGTCAGCAGCGCCCGCACGGAAGACCAGTTGCTGGCCGACCTGCGGACTGAGCTGGCGCTGCTGCACGCCACTCCGGCGGAAGTGACGGACAACACCCTGCTCATCCATCCGCACGTGCTGGAGGAGTTCTTTGTCTTCCAGACGTTTCTCTCCCGTGCGGAGGCGACCGTGCGCAAGGCCGGGTTGCGCGGCGTAATCCAGATTGCGAGCTTCCATCCGCAATACCAGTTCGCTGAGTGCGAGTCGGATGATCTGGGCAACTTCACCAACCGCGCGCCCTATCCCACGCTGCATCTGCTGCGGGAGGCGAGCATCGAGCAGGCCGTGCAGTCCTATCCCGCCGCCGAGAGCATTTATGATCGGAACATGGCCACGCTCAAAACGCTTGGCCCGGAAGGTTGGGCCGCTTTGCAAATCAAGCCCGCGCCCTCTGGAAAGTCGGATGTCTGAGCGGGCTGCCATCCCAGCTCATTTCCACGCCTCGTTGAAGTAACCTGCGCGAACGGCCTCTTCCGGAAAGGTGGGCGTGCCGGGTTTCCACGCTTCAGCGCCCGCGCTGAGTTTCATCACCGCCCAGTCGCCATGACGGGGGAACAGCAGGTAGTTGAACGCGGCGAATTCCTTTTCGTGGAAGGTGTGGCCGCTGTTGATGACGACGTAGTGGTCGCCCGCGCCGGGGAACGGGCTGGCATTGATGAGCACCGGTGCGTGGTCCTTCGCGGCGTAGCTTTCCGTGCCGAGCTTTACCGTGTCGCGCGTCCAGGTGAGCGGGAGCTTCGGCAGCGCCTTGGCAATCCACGGGTTGCTGCCGGGGTCGCCGAAGAGGATGAGATGCTTCGTGCGCACGTCGGCCTCGGTCACGTCGGTGTCGTTCTTCACCGGCAGGTCGCCGCGCATGTAGCGGGCGAACTCGTAGGCGAAGCGCCGCAGACTCGCGTCCGCCCACGCGCCGACGGCGGAGTTCCACGGCGTCCCCGTGCCGCGCACGCAGAGGAACGGCGAGGCGAACGCGTCGTCAATCGGACCTTGGACGCCGGGGCGCTTGCCGGTGAGCGCAACGGAAGCGCGCGGGCCCGCGAACTTCCATTTGCCCTGCTCCAGCGCGAACACCAGTGCCTGCGGCTCACTGGCGGTCCGCTTCGGCAAAGTGATTTCCGCCCCGGCGATGCGGACTTTTGCGTTAGGCGAAACCAGCATCGGCGGGTGAATGGCGAACTGCGTGATGTTCTTCGCGAGGCTCACCTCCACTGAACCGTCCTCAGCGGCCTTTGCGATGATTTCCGCCCGCTCGTAGTGCTCGCCCAACGCGAGCAATTCCAGCCAATGGCAGCGGTTGTATTTCAGCGTCCACGTCACGAAGCGCAGCGCCTTGCGCGCGTGGTCCAGTCCCTTCGCGACGTGTTCCCCGATGCGCCGCATCTGCTCGCGATGCGTCACCGGGTCAATCGTGTGGCCGGTGCCGGGCGAGATGAGGTTCACCATTTCGAGGCCCTCCTTCGCCATAACTTCCTTCATGTGGACGTGCGATTGGAAGAACACGTCCTTGTCGCCAATGGCCGCGATGGCGGGCACGACGCCCGCATTCGCCGCGTAGTCAATCGAGTCGAGCATGTGCAGGCCGCGCTCCTGATGCACCGGCAACGGACCGACCTTGATGAAGCCCGGAATCGGCGTCTCGGAGAAGCGGTGCGTGTCCACGTAGCCGCAGTAAGGCCCGAGCGCCACGAAGCGGCTCGGATGCTTCAGCCCGAGATGCCACGTGCCCGACGCGCCCATGCTCATGCCGCGCAGCACGATGCGGTCGCGGTCAATCTTGTAGTTCCGACACACGGCTTCGATGGCCTCGAACACATCCGTCTCGCCCGCCCAGCGGTAGCAGTTCTCCACGCGCCCGAGCGGGTGCAGCTCGATGAAGTCCACGTCGGGCGCATTGCCCTTCTCCAGGTCGCCCTCGTCGAAGCGCGCGATGAACCTCAGCTCGCTCATCCCGACGGGCTTCGAGCTGCCGTGCAGCACGACATCGAGCCGCATCGGTTTCGTGCCGTCGTAGCTCTTCGGAATGATGACGCCGTAGGGCTGCACGGAGCCGTCGATGGCAGAATGGAAGCCACGGACAACCTTCCCGTGTTTAGTCGTCCATGGCTTGCTCTTCGCGTCCAACCGCTCGGTGAAGCGCTTCCCTGCGCGCTCCATCGCCTGCACGTCCGCCTTCGTGAAGCTCGTGTCAAAACGGAGGGCGTGCCACACCCCGTCGGCAAAAACGTCCACATCCGGCTGGGAAAGCCTCGAAATTTCCAAAGGCTCAATCAGTGCCCGGCGCTGTTTCACGGACAAGGCGCCCGCCTCGGTGAGCACGAACTCCACCGCCGCGCACGTGTCCTCGTAAGTCGTCGCGTGCCCGCCGTTCTCGCGATGCAGCAACAACGTCTTGCGCCCCGCCTGCTTGAGCTTCTCCGCGAGCCGCAGCACGCTCTGCGGCGGCACGGCCGTGTCCTGCCCGCCGGTGGTGAAAGCTGTGGGCATCGTGAACTTCTCCGGCCACAGCTCGGCGCTGCGCTTCCGGTATTCTTCCGGCACCTGCGCCTTCGTGCCGCCGAAGGACGCGGCGATGGCGTCCTGAAACTTGTCGTATTCCAGATGGTTCGCCGTGCCGTTCAGGCTGCACACCCCCGAGACCAACTCCGGGTGCAAGGCCGCGAAGGTCAGCACCGCCGTCCCGCCCATCGAGCCGCCCACGAGGAACACGCGCCCGACTTTGTGCCGCTGCCGCAGCTCAGCGATGATTTGCACCGTGTCCGCCTCGCCCATCGGCCCCATCCACGACGTCTTCGCACGATAATCCGGCGAGACGAAGATCATCCCAAACCGGGTCGCCATATCTCTTGAGCCGCGACACTCGCCCCGCGCATCGCGGATAAACTGCCAGCGGTCGGAGCCGTGCCCGTGGAAGGCGAGCAGCACGTCGTGTGTGTCGGCGGCGTTGAAGCCCGGCGGAAGCAGTTCGACGTAGCGCTGCTCGGAGCCGTCGGCCTTGGCGGTGAAGGCGATGTCCTGCGGCTCGTTGGGGGTGGCGGCGAACGTCACACAAGTGAGTAGCCAAAGCACCAATCCCATCCGTATGACCATTTGATGCGCGACTGGGGCGGCCCCAGCGGGGCCGGACAACAGTAGCCGTGGGTGAAGTTCGCCTTGCGAACGAAACCCACGGAAACTGCGCAAAATACCCAGCAACCGCGTAGCGGTTGAACCAGACAGAAC
>CAIPBN010000426.1 GCA_903863315.1 uncultured Verrucomicrobiota bacterium
GGGGAAATCGGCGGTCCACAGTGGCTTCTTCGGGTCAATCGAGCTGGGCAGGCCCTTCTCGGCAGACGTGCCGTTCTGGTTTGGCCCGCGCCAAGCCAGCCAGCCTTTCACGGCGGCGGTGGAGGAGAGGGAGAGCGAAAAGCTGACAGCGGCGACGAGGAAGGTGACGTTTAGTTTCATGACTTCGGCCTGCTAAAATTGGGCTGGCAAGTGGCGGCTAAATTGGCAAACACGCGCCGGGGCGCAACTAATTTTCTTCCCAGCGTTGCGGTGATTTTCCAGAGTGCCCCGCAGAAATCAACCAAATAATACGGACACGTATTATCCGCACACACAGCATCCGACCATGGCCGCCCGGAAGAATTCACGTCCCACCTCCGACATTGACTCGCCGGACCGGCGGCGCCTGCCGCCGCTGCTGCGCCGCGCCTGGTATGGCCTGAACCAGGCCTTCCGTCGCCGCATCGCCAGCACCGGCGCCACCCCGGATCAGTTCACCGCCATGCGCTGCCTGACCGAGGCGGATCCCCTGGGCATCACCCAGGGCGAACTGACCCAGATGATGAGCAGCGATCCCAACACAATCGCATCGCTCGTTGAGCGCATGGAGAATGCCGGCTGGGTGGAACGCCGCCCGCACGAGAAGGACCGGCGCGCATATCGCATCCGACTGAAGCCAGCCGGGGAACAGCTCTACCTCCAGCTCCGGCAGCTCGCCATCGAACTGCAATCCGGCGTGCTTGCCGTGCTCCCCCAAGCCCGGCGCGAAGACTTCCTGACCCAGCTTGCCGCCGTGGCGGACGCCTGCCGCGAGGCGGCCGAAAATTCTCCGAAACGCGGCAAATGACAGTTGGGCCGGGACTCAGCCGTTGACCGCTCCTTCAAGCACGGGCAAATGGCCGTCCTCGCATTGGTCGTTGTTGCAACCTTGGTGAAACATCCGTTGCTTTCGCTGTCGCTGTGACGAAACTTGGCCGCAACTCAGGCCATCATGCGAAACCGGCAACACCTCGCGCACTTCGCCATGTGCGCATTGCTTTGGCTGACGGGGCAGGCAAAAAGCGCAGATTTCACGAGCGCCTCCAGCCATTGGGCCTTCCAGCCGCTTGCCCCACAGGCGGTGCCCACGGTCAGCAACTCAGCCCTTGTCCGCAATCCCGTGGACGCCTTCGTGGTCGCGCGATTGGAGGCTGCCGGCTTGCGTCCATCTCCCGCAGCCCCGTCCCCTGCCCTGTTGCGCCGGCTCAGCTTTGATCTCACCGGCTTGCCGCCCTCGGCAGAACAGGTTCAGCGTCCTGCTGGCGACATCGAGCGCCGGGTCGATCAGTTGATGTCCTCGCCCCAATTCGGCGAGCGCTGGGGCCGTTGGTGGCTGGACGCCGTTGGCTACGTGGATGTGCTGTCGCTTGACAACGATCCTGACATCCTCAAGGTCGCGCCTGACAAGTGGCGTTACCGCGACTACGTGGTCGATGCCTTCAATGCAGATCTGCCGTTCAACCGCTTTCTGCTCGAGCAACTCGCCGGGGACGAGCTCGTGGACTGGCGAGGAGCCGGACAACTGACCGGGGAGATGCGCCGACTGCTCACGGCCACCGGATTCCTCCGCAGCGCGCCCGATGACACGGACTTGGACGAGTTGAACACGCCGGATGTGTTTCAGACCTTGCTGCAGGACACCGTGGAAAACCTCGGCGGCAACCTGCTGGGGCTCACGCTGCATTGCGCCCGTTGCCACGACCACAAATACGAGCCGTTGACCCAGCGTGATTATTTCAGTTTCGCCGCCCACTTTGCGCCAGCCTTCAATCGAACTGCTTGGTTGCGGCCCAAGGATCGCGCCATCACGGATCTGCCCAAGCCCGAGCAGGCGGAACACACCCGGAAGCTGGCCGTCCTGGACGCGGAAGTGAGCTCGTTGAAACAGGCGCAGCAGGCCATCCGGGACCGCTACCGCGATCAACTGCTGGAAGCCCGGCTGCCGCTTGTGCCTGCGGAGTTCCGCACCGCCGGCCAGACTGCGGCGCGCACTCCGTTCGAGAAGCGCACGGAGGAACAGCGCCGGCTGGTCGGACGCTTCGAACGGTTGCTGCGTGTGGCGACCGACGAGATCCGTTCCGCCCTTGCGCCAGCCGACAAGGCGGAATGGGAGCGTATTGACAAGGCAGTCGCGGCGGCTGAGGCACGGCGACCAGTCCCGCCGCAGATTCACGCGGTCTTTGACACCGGCCAGCCGCCTCCGGTGCATGTGCTTCACCGGGGCGAATTGGACAAGCCCACCGAACTCGTCCAAGCCGCCCTGCCCACTGTCTTGAGCGGTCACCGAATTCGTCCAGCTCCGGAACAAAAGCCAAATGCTGCTGACCGCAACGCTCCCGCCTCGACCAACAACAATCATTCACCACGCGCTGTCGGGCCCACGAGCGGACGCCGGCTGGCGCTCGCGCAGCAACTCACCGCTCCCAACAGTCCAGCGGCGGCACTCATGGCGCGTGTGCTGATGAACCGCGTCTGGCAGCAGTTGTTCGGACGCGGCTTGGTGGAGAGCGCTGCCAACCTGGGGGTTTCCGGAGCGCGGCCCAGCCACCCGGAGTTGCTGGACTGGCTGGCGGGCGAGTTCATCCGCAACGGATGGCGACTCAAGCCCGTGATTCGCCTCATCATCACATCGCACACCTACCAACAGAGCAGTTCGTCCGTCGTCACCGGCTCGGGCCCGCAGGTGGATCCGTCCAACGCCCTGCTGTGGCGGCAGCGGCCACGGCGTTTGGAATCAGAGGTGGTTCGCGATTCGCTGCTGGCAGTAAGCGGCCAGCTCGACCTCACGCGCGGTGGACCGCCGGTGCTGACGGAGGTCCGCAGCGACGGCAGCATCGGCATCGCCGAAAAGAAGCTGGCGCGTCCCGCTGATGCGCTGCGCCGCACGCTCTACCTGCTGCAACGGCGCACCTACCACCTGTCCTTGCTCACGACGTTTGACCAGCCGTTGCTCAACGGCAACTGCCTGCACCGGGCGGCTCCGGCGACCGTGGGGCAGTCGCTGACCTTGTTAAACGATGCCTTCGTCTTGGAGCAGGCTGCGCAATTCGCAGCCGCCGTGTGCGCTGCCCGCCCCGCCACCGCGCAACGCATTGAGCTCGCCTTCCTCACCGCGCTGGGCCGTCCACCGGCGGCGGAGGAAGTCCGCTGGGGCCAAGCCGCGGTGGACCGCGAAGGCGTGCGCCGGCTGCTGGCTGGGACAGCAATCGAGACTGCGCGCGAACAAGCAATGGCCCAGCTCTGCCACACGTTGTTGAACACCAGCGAGTTTCTTTCCATTCCGTGAGCCCGTCCACGCAACGCAACCGCAGCCATGACACTTCCCTGCCGGAAGACGGCGGGCCGCATTGGCGGAAAGCTCCCGCGTCACGGCGGGCGTGTCTGCGCGCTGGCATGCTGGGATTCGGCGCGCTCGCGCTGGAAGCATTGCTTCATCGCGAAGCCCAGGCGGCCGCCGCTTCACCCTTTGCCGCCAAGCCGCCGCACTTCTCGCCTCCGGCCAAGGCCGTCATCTTCCTGAGCCAGGTGGGCGGGCCGAGCCAGATGGATTTGTTCGATCCCAAACCGGAGCTGGCGCGGTTCGATGGCCAGGCGCATCGGGAACGGGTTGAAACATTTCAGAAAGGCAGCGAGGCGCATCGCTTGCTCGCCAGCCCGTGGTGGTTCCTGCGGCGGGGCCAGTGTGGCATGGACATGAGCGATGCCCTGCCCTGCCTGGCCGGACTCGCGGACGAACTCACCCTGGTCCGCTCCATGCACACGGAGCACAACAATCACACCGAGGCGCTCATCATGATGAGCACGGGAAAGATCTTCCTCGGCCGGCCTTCGCTCGGGTCCTGGATCAGCTATGCCTTGGGGGCCGAGCACCAGAACCTTCCCGCCTATGTCGTGCTCCGCGATCCGGACGGCTACAGCACCAGCGGTTCTCTGGTCTGGCAGAACGGCTGGCTGCCTGCCGTGCATCGGGGCACGGAGCTCAGCACCCGCGGTGAGCCTTTGCCCAACCTGTCGCCAGCGATTCCGGTCGGGGCGGAATCTCGCCGCGACCAGCTCGCGCTGCTGGCGCGACTGAACCAGCGTCATCTGCGGGCCTTCCCCGGTGATGCCGAGCTGGAGGCGCGCATCCAGAACTACGAGCTCGCGGCCCGCATGCAGCTCACCGCCAGCTCCACCTTTAATCTCAGCGGGGAAAGTCCCGCCACCCGCCAGCGCTACGGGCTCGATCACCCTGCCACCCGGGGCTATGGCCAGCGCTGCCTGGTTGCCCGGCGGCTGGTTGAGGCGGGCGTGCGGTTCGTGCAGGTGTTCACCTCGGTAAAGCCTTTCAACCAGCCATGGGACACCCATCGCAACGTGGACACGGAAATAGCCGACGTTGCGGCGATGACGGACCAGCCTTCCGCCGCGTTGATCCAGGACTTGAAGGCCCGGGGACTGCTCGACAGCACCATCGTCGTCTGGGCGGGTGAGTTTGGCCGGCTGCCGGTTTCACAGAACGGCATGGGCCGCGATCACAACCGCAACGCCTTCTCCCTGCTGCTGGCAGGCGGCGGTTTCAAGCGCGGCCACACCCACGGCGCGACGGACGACTTTGGCTACAACGTGGTCGACGGCGGCGTCCACGTGCACGACC
>CAIPBN010000427.1 GCA_903863315.1 uncultured Verrucomicrobiota bacterium
CGCGATGCGCTGTGTCGGTGGCGAGCGTGAGACGCAGAACTTCCTCGCGCACGCTGAACTCGTAGTCAGCCATTTCCGCCTCGACGGTGCGGACCTTTGCCTCGTCGCGGCGCAAGTCAGCCCGATACTTGGGCGCATTCCACCATGGCAGGTTCAAGCTCAAGGTGAACATGCCCTCCCGCAAGCCACCGTCCCCGCTGTATTGACGCGCTTGGATGCCAAAGCTGACGTCGGGCCGGCGCAAGGTTTCGGTGAGCCGGGTGACAGCCTCGGCTTGGGCTTTTTCCTGTCGGAGCACCTTAAGGCGCGGCTCATTTGTCGCGGCGTAGGTGGCGAGGGCGGGTGTAAAGCCGATCGGCGGCGCGAGCCGCGGCAACTCGACGCGCGGCCAAGGTGCTTGCAAATCACGGCCCAGCAGCCGGTTCAAGGCCGCCTGTTCGGTGCGGAGACGGCTGTGCTCGGTGCGCAACGCATCCGCGCGCCGGCTCCGTTCGTTTTGCAGTTGCAGCAAGTCCGTGTGCGAACCGATCCCGGCACGGAACTTCTCCTCACCCAACGCGATCAGGGCGTCCAACCAAGCGACGTCATTGGTGAGGAAGCTGGTTGTCCGATGCCCGAGCGAAAGCCGCAGCAACGCCCGGGCAAGATCCCGGCGAAGCTGGCTTTCGCGCCAGGCGGCTTCACTGGCCTGCGTCTGGGTGGTCGCCACGAGGATGTCCCGGTTCAGCCGGGGCCGGTCCCACAACGGCAACATCTGCTCAACTCCATAAACCAAATCACCATCTTGGCTGGGCATACGGCGGGCCGGACCGATCAGCCCACCCAGACTTACGCGTGGGTCTTCCCAAGCCCGCACCGTTTCCACGGCCAATTGGCTGGCGGTGACGCGTGATTCTGCCACACGAAGTCCAAAATTGTTTGTGCGAGCCTCTTCGAACAGCGCGGTCAGAACGCTCGGTGAGAGAGAAATTGCATTCGTGCCCACTGCCATTGATGCAGCTCCAAGGTGCGGGCTGATTCCATGCAATATATTGGCTATCAAAAGGATATGACACAGTATCTTCATAACGGATCATCATCTGACCAAGCTTAACAGGGAGGGCAGTCCACACCTCGGCTCGATGCGTGGACACACTACGACTGGGCGTCGTGAATCAGATGAGATAGCTACAGTTCCGCACATACAGCGGAACGGTAGCCGGGGCGGGAGCAGCAGGGAGGAAAGCAGACGGCACCACGACTTCTGGCTGGACGACAACGAGGAGGGCAACAGCTTGGAAGGCGGCGATGAGTTGCGTCCGAGAGTTGTCCGGCGTCGAAGCGGGGGCGACCGGTGCGGGAGCCGAGTCCGGCGACTTCACGCAACAGGAGGAAATACCGCAGTCGCAGGTGGTCTCGGTCTGGCAGAGCTGCTGGACGGGAGACGCGAAGGCAGGGAGGTGCGAGAGCACCAGTGCGAGGCTGAAAAGAATGGTTACTATGGCCTTCATCGCTTTGTCAGTGTAGTCCGTTTGACGCCTGAGTCAAAGGGAAGTTCAAGGATCACCGCGGAGAGCGACTAGTAGTAGGGGCAATGAACATGTTCCACATGGAACAAGCAGCCGTCTCAGATCGCCCAAGCTTGGTGCACAACCTCGTGCCCTTTTCTTTTGTGGCTACAAATCCCCGCAGCAACCCGCGTGTCCCGGCACATCGTCCTGATGCTCGGCGGCACCGCAGGCGACCGGCTCTTCTTTCGGGCCGCGCTTCATGGCCACCATCACCACACTGATGTCTGCGGGGCTCACTCCCGAGATGCGAGCCGCTTGGCCAAGGGTGGCAGGGCGGACTTGGTTAAGTTTAATGCGCGCCTCGGGACGGAGGTTGCGCAGGCCGGAGTAATCAATCCACTCAGGAATGCGCTTGTCCTCCATGGTGCGGAACTTGGCGATTTCGCTCTCCTGGCGCTGGATGTAGCCATCATATTTGAGCGCGATTTCCACTTGCTCGATGACTTCAGGCGTCAACGTTTGATTGGGGTTCGGCAAGTCCTGATAGTTCACCTCGGGCCGCCGCAACATCTGCGCCAAGGAATCCGAGCCAACGTGGGTCTTGGCCAGGCGGTCCAGCTCGGTCGCGATGGCGTCGCGCTTGGCCGCCACTTTCTGCCATAACCGCTCCGGCAACAGCCCCACGTCTCGGCCGATTTCCGAGAGGCGTAGGTCCGCGTTATCCTGCCGCAACAGCAGGCGATACTCCGCGCGGCTGGTGAACATCCGATATGGCTCGACGGTGCCCTTGGTCACGAGGTCGTCGATGAGCACCCCGATGTAAGCTTGGTCGCGCCGCAACACCACTGGCTCCCGACCTTGGACACGCCGCGCCGCGTTGATGCCGGCCATCAGACCTTGAGCCCCTGCCTCCTCATAGCCAGAAGTCCCGTTGATTTGGCCGGCAAGGAAAAGGTTGGAGCAAACCTTCGTTTCCAGACTGGCATGGAGCTGCGTGGGGAAGGCGAAGTCATACTCCACGGCATAGGCCGGACGCATGATCTCCGCGCGCTCGCACCCAATGATGCTGCGCACCATCTCGTATTGCACCTCAAACGGCAGACAGGTGGAGAAGCCGTTGACGTAAATCTCATCTGTCGCGATGCCCTCCGGCTCCAAGAAGATCTGCTGCCGCTCCTTCTCCGGAAACTTCACGATCTTGTCCTCAATGCTCGGACAATACCTTGGCCCGACACCCTCGATCACCCCTGAATACATGGGCGACTTGTGCAAGTTCGCGCGAATGATCTCCGCAGTCCGATCAGTGGTCCAAGTGATGTAGCAGGGAAGCTGGCCACCGGCTTGAGCAAGGATAGAACCGGGCGGATAGGGGCCAGTGTTCAGGGAACCGTGTTCAGTATTCAGTGGGCCTGACTGAACACTAGATACTGGATGATGATTACTCCGCCCCTTGGCTTGTTCCACATGGAACAATTCCTCTGCCCAAAGGTCATCCTTCCAATAAGTGAACCAAGGCACCGGCTCATCACCTGGCTGAACGTCCGTGCGGCTGAAGTCAATGGAGCTTCGCACCAATCGCGGTGGCGTGCCGGTTTTGAGGCGCCCCAGTTCCAAACCGATCTCCTTCAACGAGCCGGACAGTCCCATGGCTGCCGCTTCGCCCGCTCGCCCGCCGGACTGCTGGTTGGCACCCACATGCATCAGCCCCCTCAAGAAGGTGCCCGTGGTGATGACCACCGTCTTGCCCAAGTATTGCACTTCGAGCGTGGTCTCCACCCCCTTGACCTGCCCATCTTGGTGGAGCAGACGCACTGTCTGACCTTGCTTGCAATCCAAGTTGGGCTGCCGCTCACACAACCACTTGAGCCGGAACTGGTAAGCCTTCTTGTCACATTGCGCCCGCGGTGCCCGCACGCTGGCACCTTTGGACGCATTCAACATGCGGAACTGGAGCCCGGTCATGTCGGTTGCCCGGCCCATTTCCCCACCCAACGCGTCGATTTCACGAGCCAAATGGCCTTTTGCTAATCCACCAATCGCCGGATTGCAGGACATCTGACCAATAGTGTCCAAATTGATAGTCAGAAGCAGCGTCTGTGCTCCCATACGGGCGGCGGCCAAGGCGGCCTCCACACCAGCGTGCCCGGCACCTACAACGATGACGTCATACTGTTTCGGGTAAACAAATGCCATTTGGTGGGGTAATTCTATCCTAGCCCGTGATTACAGGTGCAGGGAGCCAGTCACATCGAAGGGCCAGTTGCGCTTGCCGTCCTAGATCAAAGGACGCACGGCCAGCGGGCCACTGTTACTACTTCTTCAAATACAGCTCCTCTGCATTCCACGTAACCCGATAGCTGCTGAGCACC
>CAIPBN010000428.1 GCA_903863315.1 uncultured Verrucomicrobiota bacterium
ATGAAGCTCAACTGGACGCACTCGCTTGTCGCGCTCGCCGCCTCTTTCGTTCTCCTCACCGGCTGCCGCGAACATCCCGCCGCCTCGCCACCGGCCTCGGCTGCCGTTGCTCCCGCTCCGCCGGCGAAAGTCACGAAGGAGGCGGCGCTCGCTGCCATCGGCACGAACGTCATTCTCCCGACCTTGAGCGCATTCACCGCCAAGGCGGCCAAACTCGCCGCGTCCACCGCGCAGTTCCGCACGAACGCGTCGCCCGATAACCTCACCCGCCTCCGTGCCGAATGGACCGACGCCTACTGCGCGTGGAGCGAGACGCAGTGGATTCCCGACCTGCCGTATTTCAACCTCGGTGTCTATCTCTGGCCGCCGCGTCCCGCGAGCATCGAGGGCGCGCTGGCCGGCAGCGCGACCTACGACGCGGCCTACATGGACCAGCTCGGTGCTGCGGCGACCGGCCTCTTCGCGCTCGAATACCTGCTCTTCGACCAGACGAACATGGTGCGTCACAAGCAGGGCCAGCCGGTGCCGGGCATCCCGCGTCCACCGCCCGCGTGGGAACTGCTCAACGGTGCCGATGGCTCGCGTCGCCGCGCTTACCTGCACGCGGTGGCGGAACTGCTTACGCGGCGTGCGCGCGAAGTGGAGGACGCGTGGAAGCCCTCCGGCGGAAACGCCGTCGGCAAGTTCATGGCCGGCGGGCAGGACAGTCTCGACAAGCTCATCAACCGGCTGCTGGGGAATTCCGAACGTGCGTTGCAGGAGGGGTTGACGCAGCAAATCGAGCTGCGCGAGTTCAAGACCTTCCAACCGGAGGACGCGCGCGCGATGAGCAGCGGCAGCTCGCACCGCGCGGTGGTCGCCGTAATGCGCGGCGTGAAGCGGCACTTCGACGGCGGGGACGGCATCGGCGTGGATGATTACCTCCGCACGCTCGACCCCGCGCTGGCGGACACGATGCGGAATCATTTTGAAACCACGCTCAAGCTCGCGGAGGCCATCCCCGCCGCCGTGGAGGAAGCGGTGAAGACCAACCGCGCACCGGTGCAGGCGACGGTGGACGCGTGTCGCAAACTGGAAATCGCGCTCAAGACCGACGTGGTGAGCAAGCTGGGCGTGACGCTGACGTTTGTTTCGACGGATGGAGACTGAACTTTCAACTCCCGGTAGCAGCCGACGAGAGGAGGCTCCAGAGGAAATGCGGAGTGCGGAGTGCGGAGTGCGGAATGAACGGCGGCGTTGCGTGACTTCGGCTGTTTCCGGGGTGCTCCTCCGTCCCATCCCCGCTGCATCGCTCGCTGCGTTCCGCATCCTGTTCGGCCTGCTCATGGCCGGCGCGATGGTGCGGGTGCTGGCGAAGGGCTGGGTGGATATCGTGTTTCTCGCGCCCGCGTTTCACTTCAGTTATCCGGGTTTCGCGTGGGTGAAGCCGCTGCCGGCGGGAGCGATGCACGCGTTTGTGGCCGGATTGGCGGTGTGTGCGTTGGGGGTAGCGGCGGGGTTCGTCTATCGCGTTTGCGCCGTGCTGTTCTTCGTAGGCTTCGCGTATCTCGAACTCATCGAGCGCGCGAACTACTTGAACCACTACTGGCTTGTCACGCTGCTGGCGGGATTGTGCGCGGTGCTGCCGCTGCATCGCGAGTGGTCGTGGGACGCCGCGCGTGGGCGGGTGGCGCGCGCGACGTGCGCGCCAGCGTGGCAACTGTGGATGCTGCGTTTTCAAGTGGGCGTGGTTTATGTCTTTGCCGGGTTGGCGAAGCTGAATGCTGACTGGCTTTTCCGCGCTGAGCCGCTGCGGACATGGCTGGCCGCGCGCGCGGATGTGCCGCTGCTTGGCCCGTGGCTCGCGGAGCCGTGGATGGCGTTCGCGATGAGCTGGGCGGGCGCGGCGTATGACCTCGGCATCGTGGCCGCGCTGCTCTGCGCGCGGACGCGCCCGCTGGCCTATGCGACGGTCGTGGTGTTCCACGTCGTGACGGCGCTGCTGTTTCCCATCGGCTTGTTTCCGTGGCTGATGATTGCGGCGACGACGCTCTTCTTCCCGCCGGACTGGCCGCGAGGGGGCGGTTCCGAGTTTCGAGTTTCGAGTTTCGAGTTGTTTCCCGCTCCGCCGAAGTGGGCGGTTGCTACCCTCGCCGTCTATTGCGTGGTTCAAATCGCGCTGCCGGTGCGGCCATTCTTCCAGCAGGAGAACAGCGCATGGACGGGGCGCGGGTTCAACTTCAGTTGGCGCGTGATGCTGGTGGAGCGTTCGGGGCATGTGGAGTTTTTCGCCTTCGACCCCGCGACGCAGCGGCGTTGGCGGCTCCCGACGCACAGCGTGTTGACGCCTTGGCAAGAGCGGCTCATGGCGCAGGAGCCGGAGCTTGTTCGGCAGTTTGCGCAGCACCTTGCTGACAAGCTGCGCCGCGCGGGACACGCGGGCGTGGAGGTTCGCGCGGAAGCCTTCCTCTCGCTCAACGGCCGTCCACACCAACGGCTTCTCCGCCCCGACGTGAACCTCGCCGGGTCACTGCCGCCCAATTGGATTCTCCCTGCTCCCCGCTAACAGGGCTGAGACGGGCACCTATCGCAACTGTCATAAACTCGCCCCGTTAGTTTGCCCACTCGTAACGGCGGCGCACTTGGTTCGTGACGGAGTCCCCGCATCGTGCGCCCGGTTTTTGCGGGCGGGACGCGCGGCAGCGATTTGGGTGCAGGGTTGTCCTCCTGTCAGTTGGGATTGCTGCCGCCGTTCCGCCCGCTTTCGCCCTTAAACGAAGCTTACTACCATGAAACTGCCCCATCTGTTCCGCCATCCTCGCGCCCTGCTGCTGGCGCTGATTGTCCCCGCCTTCTCGGCGCGCGCGGCGGTCAGCCCCGTCACCACCATCATTTCCCAGCCCGGCGGCGGGGAAATCCAGGCCTACGACAAGTTCAACAAAATCCTCATCGGCACGAAGGACGGCGGAGTGGAGTTCTACAGCCTCGCCAATCCCGCCGCGCCTGTCTTCCTCGGCACGAACGACCTGACCGGCGTGTTCAGCGGCACCAACACGCTCGGCAACGTGAGCAGCGTGGCCGTGGACCCCGTGGGTCGCGGTGTCGGCGTGGCGTTGTGCATCCCGACGGTGAACGACGCGGTGCCGGGCAAGGCCGTTTTCTTCAACTTGGTGACGCGCGCCGTCGTGCGCGTGGTCGAGGTCGGCTATCACCCGGACATGGTCACGTTCACGCCCGACGGCGCGAAGGTGCTCGTGGCCAACGAAGGCGAACTCGCCAGCAACGGCACAGTGGACCGGCCCGGTTCGCTGACGGTGCTCACCGTGCCGTATCCCAGTGGCCCGCTGCTGCGCATCACGGAAGTCATGTCCAGCTCCACGGCGGTGACTTCGGATTGGTTCGAGCTGGTGAACCTCGGCGACACGGCGGTGGACCTCACCGGCTTCCGCATGGATGACAGTAGTGCCTCATTTGGCAGCGGCGTGGCGCTGGCCTTCGGCGGCTTCGGCGGGACGAGCGTGCTGAATCCCGGCGAAAGCGCGGTGTTCATCGAGTCCACGGACATCGCCACGTTCCGCGCGACGTGGAAATTGCCCGCGTCGCTCAAGGTCGGCAGCTACGGCGGCTCGGGCGTGGGCCTCGGCTCTGGTGGTGACGGCGTGGTGGTTTTCAACGCGTCGGGCGTCGAGCAGCATCGCGTTAGCTTCGGCGCGGCGACCTCGGGCCGGTCCTTCACGTGGGAATATGACTCCAGCGGCAATCTTCTCACGGCCGCCGGCGGCGTCCTCAGCACCAACGGCGTCAACGGCGCGGTGGCCAGCACCGGAGCCACGCCCGATGCAGGTTCTCCCGTGGTAGTGAATCGCACCGACGTGCCGCTTCCGGCGGTCGTCACGGTGGATTTCCAAGGCGTGAACCTGAGCGCCGCGCGCATCAACCCGCTCTACACCACGACCAACGCGGCCAATGCCTACCTCGACATCGAGCCCGAATACATCACCGTCAGCGGCGGCAAGGCTTACGTCACGCTTCAGGAAAACAACGCCGTGGGCGTCTTCAACCTCGCCACCAACGGCTGGGAAGCCGTGCTCCCGCTGGGCAGCATCAACCAGCTCATTGATGCCTCCGAGAAGGACGGCATCCGCATTGACGACGTGGTGACGGGCCTGCCGATGCCCGACGCCATTGCGAGCTTCACCGTCGCCGGACAGACTTACTTCGTGACGGCGAATGAGGGCGACGCCCGCGACGACAACGCGCTGCTGGGCCGCCGCACGGAGGAAGCACGTGTGAGCGCCGTGTCCGCGCAAATCGAGCCCGCCTACCTCGCCCAGCTCAACGCCTTCTATCAAGGCATCATCACGCAGAACGTCACCCACGTGAACGCGCTGGGTGACTTACGTGTGTCCAAGTTCGACGGCCTCAACGGCAGCGGACTCATCACCAACCTCGTGATGTATGGCACGCGCAGTTTCTCCATCTACAACGCTGCCGGCGTGCGGGTCTTCGACTCCGGTTCCCAGTTCGAGCAAATCATCGCGGCCCGTAACCCCGCGCTCTTCAACACGGACAGCGGCCTGCCCAGCAACGTGGACAAGCGCTCGGACAGCAAAGGCCCCGAGCCGGAAGGTGTGGCGGTGGGTGAAATCAACGGCCGCATCTATGCCTTCATCTGCCAGGAGCGCGCGGGTGGCCTGTTCCAGTTCGATGTGACCAACCCGACCAACGCGTTTTTCGTGGACTACCTCAACACGACGGCCAGCCCGCGTCATGTTTCGCCGGAGAGCGTGCAGTTCATCCATGCCAGCAGCAGCCCGACCGGCAGTCCGCTGGTGCTCGTGGGCTACGAACTCAGCAGCGATATCCAGGTTTTCGATGTGACCACCACGCCGCCCGTCATTGTGCAGGCCCCGCGCAATACCTCCGGAAGCCTCGGTGGCACCGCGACGTTCAGCGTTGAAGCCACGGGCAACGGCCTGACCTACCAGTGGCGGCTCAACGGCACCAACCTCCTGGGCGCGACGAACGCGGTCTTCACGGTGGCGAATGTGCAGGTCGCCGGAAGTTACTCCGTCGTCGTTAGCACGCCGAACAACGGTTCCGTGACCAGTTTGGCGGCGACGCTCGCGGTGGTGCCCGCGCAGTTTGTCGGCGTGGCTAACCACGGCCGCGTCGGCGTCGGCCGCATCCCGGCGGATTCCTTCGACAAGCTCGGCGCGGGAGTGGACACGCTCGGCGGAATCTTCTCGGCGGGCTACTTCGACCAGCGTTCTTGGTTCCGCAGCGGCACCCCGGGCAATTACACCTACGGCGGCAACCTCTACGCGCTGCCGGACCGTGGTTTCGGCGACGGGGCGGAGGACTACCACCCGCGTGTGCAAACGCTCGCGCTCACCGTCACGCCCGCGCCGACAACCGGCAGCGGCCTGCCGCAGAACCAGATTGTGATGAGCAACAGCGCGACGCTCGTGTTCACCTACACCAATGCGTCCTCGGTCGTGACCAGCTTCACCGGCTTCAACGCCGATGACGCGAGCAACGGTGCCTTCCCGCAGAGCACAGTCGGCAGCAAGGGCCAGGGCCGCCGCAGTCTCGATGGTGAGGGCATCGTCCGCACCCGCGACGGCGGCTACTGGATTAGCGACGAATACGGCCCGATGATTCTGCGCTTCGACAGCAACGGCCTGCTGCAAGCCTCGCTGCCGATTCCTGCCTCGCTCCAACCGCAGCGCAGCGGCACGAATCTCTTCGAGGCCGCCAGCACGGTAAACACTTCCGGTCGCCGTCCCAACCGCGGCCTCGAAGGCCTCTCCATCACGCCCGACGGTCGCCGCCTCTTCGCGATGCTGCAAAGCCCGAACATTCAGGATGGCGGTGCAAACAACCTGAGCCAGAACACTCGCCTGCTCGTGTATGACATCGAGGCCGGCAGCCCGAACCAGAACCAGGTCATCGGCCATTACGTGTATCAGCTTACGCTCTTCGGCAGCACGGCGACCAACCGCCACACGCCCGTGAGCGCCATCTTCGCGCTGAACGACCACCAGATGCTCGTGCTCGAGCGCGACGGCATCGGCCTCGGTGGCACGGCGGGCGTGCCCATCTACAAGCAGATTGTCCTCGCCGACCTCACCGGCGCGACCAGCCTCATTGGCACCGGTTACGACCTGCCGCTCGGCGCTCCCGGCCAGACGAACCTCCCGCTGGGCCTCACCGTGGCTGGCGTCACGCCCATCGCGCGCCACGACTTTGTGAGCATCATTGACACGAACCAGCTCGCGCGCTTCGGCCTCAACGCCGACGCCACGCGGGACACCAACTCCATCAGCGAAAAGTGGGAAGCCGTCACGCTGGTGCCGCTGAATGACCCTGCCGCGCCGGATGACTTCCTCATGCTGGTGGGCAACGACAACGACTTCAAAGCGCCTGTGGTCTATCACAACGGCGTGGCCGTGGGCACGAACGCCGTGACGCTAGACACCATGCTCTTGGCCTGGCGCGTCACTCTGCCCGGCTACGAAGGCCCGCTCGTGCCCAAGTTCAAAGCGCGTCCGCTGCCCTTCGCCGGTGACACCGGATCGGGCGTGAACCTGAACGCCGGCCTCGTCGCCGACGGCAGCATCACCTATCAGTGGTTCCGCGACGGCAACCTCATCCCCGGCGCGACCGGTCCAAACTTCAACATCGGGTCACTTCAGTCCACGAACGTGGGCAACTACCAGCTCGTGGCGACGACCGCCTTCGGCTCCATCACGAACACCGTGCCCGTGGCCATCACGGAGGCCGGGCAGTTCGCCGGCATCGCGCTGGACGGCCCGGCCGGGGCGCGGGTGGCGCTGCAGTTCATCGACACGCTGGGCGCGACGAAC
The DNA here is from genome assembly GCA_903863315.1 of uncultured Verrucomicrobiota bacterium. Taxonomy (GTDB): domain Bacteria; phylum Verrucomicrobiota; class Verrucomicrobiia; order Limisphaerales; family SXTU01; genus SXTU01. The sequence goes on from CAIPBN010000428.1 coordinate 6,849, forward strand.
CAGTGGCAGAGCCTCACGAATGTGAACCATCCCGGTGGCCGGCAGTTCTACCTCGACCTCAACTCGCCGGGAGCCGCCCGCCGGTTCTTCCGCGCGGTGCCCACGCCGTAAGGCACATCGCTCAAGGGGCCGCTGGGAGAGCAAACCCGGCGGCCCGCTTCCCAAGTTCTCTCGTGTGAGGGGACGGCAGGCTCCAGTCCAAAATCGTATGCGGCTGGGGCCTGCCTTGCTTTCTAACCGCAGGAGACGACGTGAGGAATCGCTGGTTCAACTCAGCAGCAGCCGCTGGGTCCGCAACTTCCCGCTTTTGCATTGCCGCCTGCCTTGGGCATGAACGTGCCCCAACCACCCAGAATCACGCGCCGAATTGGCTCGCCGGTTTCAGGGTGTCGGGTGAGCGGGGCGTCGTTCATGCTCTGCTGAATCTCGTAATGCTTCACCTGGTCGCCTTCGTTGGCCGGGATGGTTGCGTAGAGGTAGGTCATGGGAGCGATGCGAGTGAGACACAGGAAGCGGCCAGCCGCGCCAGCGCCTCGGGGCCGATGGGTTCTTCCGCCTGCCACGGCAGCCAGGCAGTGCGGACTGATTGTTTTTCCACCACTTCGCGCAGGTAGCGGTGTTCGGCGGCCTCGCGGCACTGGAGCAGCGGGTCACAGGAGCCGCTGTGGAGCAGGCTTTGATTGATGACCCAGGCGAACGGCTCGATGTGCGCGCGGCGCAAATCTTCCTGCAACGCCGCTGCCTCATGCACCGGCGTCGCTTCGGGCAAGGTCACCAGCAGGATGCGTGTGAAGGCCGGATCGCGCAGCCGTTCCAGCAGGCGCATCACGGATTCAGGCTGGGTGCTGCGGGTTTGCCGCTGTAATTCCCGGTTGTAAGCCTCGCTGGCATCCAGCAGCAGCAGCGTGTGGCCGGTCGGGGCGGTGTCGAGCACGACAAACCGGTCTGTGCCAGTCCCCACTTCCCGGGCAAAGGCGCGAAAGACCGCAATTTCCTCCGTGCAGGGCGAGCGCAAATCTTCCTCCAGCAAGGCACGCCCCGCCGCATCCATCTGCATGCCTTGGGCCTGTATCACTTCGGCGGTGTAGGCTGCCGTCTCCGCCGCTGGATCAATTCGGCTCAAGGTCAAACCCTCGACCTGACCGGCCAGCGTCTGGGCCACGTGCGCGGCGGGGTCGGTGGTGCTCAAATGCACCGCTTGACCGCGCCGTGCCAGCATCACCGCGATGGCGGCGGCCACCGTCGTCTTGCCCACGCCGCCCTTGCCCATCGTCATGATGACGCCACGGCCGCTTCGCTC
>CAIPBN010000429.1 GCA_903863315.1 uncultured Verrucomicrobiota bacterium
CCGCGAAGCTGCCCGTCTGGCTCATCGTCCTATTCTTCATCCCCTTCGTGAACATCGCCGCGATCATCCTCCTGTTTTGGAAGCTCTGCGAAGCGCGGGGCAAGGCCGGTCCGCTCGGACTGTTGATGCTCATTCCCGGAGTGAACCTCGGCCTTATCCTCTACCTCGCCTTTGCAGATTGACGGTTCACACCCACAGCGCGAGCCCACTTCATCCAGTCCTGTTCCGCCATGCCCCTGCCGCTTACGCTCCTGAACTGGTTCGCGCCCGACCTGCTCGCGCGGTGGAACTGGCCCCCCGGGACGCCGGAGGTCGCCGTCAGCAGCATCAGCCTGATGGCGGCCTTGCTGCTCGCCGCGCTTGCACTGGCCGCCATCTGCGCCCTGCTCACCACCCTGCTCGCGTATCACCTCCTTTACTGCTACTGCCTCAAGCGCATCTGCGAGAAGGCCGGGCATCCGCCGGGGATTCTGGTGTGGTTCCCCATCCTGAATCACTTCCCCCAGCTCGCCGCCGCGAAGCTCCCCGCCTGGATGTTCCTCCTCTACCTCGTGCCCTTGGTGAGCCTAGGCATTGCCATCTTCAACTGGGTGAAGCTCTGCGAAGTCCGCGGCCAGCCCGGTGCGCTGGGCATTCTTTACCTGGTCCCGTTTGGCCGCATCGGGCTCGCCGCCTTTCTCGCCTTCACCGACTGAGCCATTCCCTTGACCATGCCCTCCGCCTCCGTTCCTGACACCTTTGAAGCCGGGGCCTTCCACCCCGACCACGGCACCCGCCGCATTTCCGGCACGCTGCACATCGCGCCCGATGGAGTCCGCTTTGAAACGGACGGCAGCATGTTCCAGCTCCCGTTGGAGGACCTGGACGTCAACCTCGGCGGGGCCAGCGACCGCCTCGTCTTCTTCGCCCATCCACGGTTTCAAAACGTTTCCATCTTCACCTCGGATCAGGCCGTCCTGAACCACCCCGCCTTCGCCAGCAATCGCACCCTGGCCCGTGCGCGCGACCGCATCCGCCGGCGCAAGCTGGTCTCGCGCTGCATCACGCTGGGCATCCTCACCCTGTTCCTCGCGGCTATCGCGGGCGTGTGGCTGGCGAAAGACCCGATGGTCCAAGCCGTGGCCAGCAAGGTGCCCGCCGAGTGGGAGCAAAAGCTCGGCGACACCGCCTTCGCCCAAATTACTCTCAGCCACAAGCTCGTCACGGACGACGCTGTGAAGAAGCAGCTCGCGCAGCTTGCCGCCCCGCTCCTGGCCGTCGTGCCGCAGGACCGCTACACGTTCAAGCTCCACATCATCGAGGACGCCTCGCTCAACGCCTTCGCCCTGCCCGGCGGCAACGTCGCCCTGCACACCGGCCTCATCCTCAAGGCGGAATCGCCCGAGGAAGTGCTCGGCGTCCTCGCGCATGAGCTGTCCCACGTCACCGAGCAGCACGGCATGAGAGGCATCGTGCAGGGCCTTGGCCTCTACGCCACCGTCTCCCTGCTCTTCGGCGATGTCTCCGGTCTCGCGGCCATCCTCGTGAACAACGCGCCCTTCCTTCTCTCGCAGAAGTTTTCCCGCGACCACGAGCGCGAGGCGGACGAGCGGGGCTTCCGCTACCTGGAGGCCGCGAAGCTCAACCCGCGCGGCATGATCACCTTCTTCGAGAAGATGCGCCGCGAGGAGGAGAAGCTGCGCGAGAAGATCCCCGGCGGCGAGGCGCTGGACGCGCTGGACTTCCTCAGCACC
>CAIPBN010000430.1 GCA_903863315.1 uncultured Verrucomicrobiota bacterium
CGGGATTCTGAATCCCGGGAAATTTGTCTGAGCAGAGGTCCGTTCCGGCGCGATTTCGCCGTGGACGTTTCACCGCGACCTAGTGCGGGCGGTAATTGGCCTTGGCTTCCGGCATCCATTGCTGGAGTTGCTGGACGCGCACGGTGTCCAGCGGATGGGTGCGGAGAAATTCCGGGGTGCCGCCACCGCCTTGCTGGCGATTGTGCTCCCCGAAGCGCTGCCAGAAGGCGACGGCGGCCTCGGGATCGTAGCCGGCGCGAGCCATGTAAATCAGCCCGATGCGGTCCGCCTCGGATTCCTGCGCCCGGCTGTGCGGCAGCTCCCGGCCCACCTTGGCCCCGAGTCCGTAAGCCGTCAGCACCAGCACGCGAGTGCGCGGATCGGAGTTGGCGAGTCCTGCGCCCAGCAGGCCGCCCCCGGTTTGCAGCAGCAGCCCTTCGCTCATCCGCTCCGCGCCGTGCCGCGCCACGGCGTGCGCGATTTCGTGGCCGATGACCGTGGCCAGTCCGGCCTCGTCCTTCGTGATGGGCAGGATGCCGGTGTAAATGCCGACCTTGCCGCCGGGCAGGCAGAAGGCGTTGGCCTCCTTGCTGTCGAAGACCACGAATTCCCACTGGGCACCAGGCAGTTCAGCCACGGCGGCGATGCGCCGGCCGACGCGCTGGACCATGGCGGTGATGGCGGGATCCCGGCTGGCGGGCGTCTCCTTCTTCACCTGCTGGAAGGCGCTGAAACCAAGCTGCATTTCCTGCTGGGAGGAGATGAGCATGACCTGCCGGCGGCCCGTCTCGGGCACGGTGAGGCAGCCGGCGGAGAGCAGCGACAACAGGACAAATGCGAGATGCCTTTTCATGATAGGGGAAGAATCGCTCATTTGTTCTCTGTGAGGCCAAGCCGAAATCGCTCTCGGGCCGCAGTCAAACTCAAGTTGCCGTTTGGACCACCGCGAACAGCATCCGCGTCGTGGTCATCCTGGCCATCATCCTCCCATTCACACACGCCGCATATTTCAAAACCTCCCCGTTCTCGCAGGGTTATCTGTGCACAGCACGGACACGCATACGCGCTTCCATCTGCTGCGGGCAATTTGATGACACTGGTGAAGGGCATCTTCCAAACGCGGCCCTCCCCACACTTCAGGGGGCCTTCAAATTCTTCAGCGCATCGCGCACGCGCGCGGCCTGCTCGTAGTCCTCGCGCGACACGGCGTCCTGCAACGCGCGTTCCAGCTTCTGCCGCTCGGTGAGCACCAGCGGTGGCTCGCCTTCGGGCTTGTCGGAGCGCTTCTCGCTGTTGTTGCGGAGGTTTTCCAGCCACTGCTCCAGCGAGTGGATTTCGCCGGATTGCTCGGCCAGGTCGGGCCGCTCGAAGGCGGTGTAAAACTCGCGCAGGGTGGCGATGCCGGTCTCCACCTCGCGGGCGGCGGCAGCGAATTCCTTCTTCTCCAGCGCGATCATGCCCTTGGCCCGGGTGATCATGAGCAGCAGTTGCGGGCGGAACTGCTGGAGCGCCCAGGACAGCTCGTCGGTCTCGGCGAACTCATCCACGAAGTCGAATACCTCAAGGTTCCGGGTCGCATCACGGATGACCGCCGCGTAGTCGCCCAGCTGGTAGAAGCAGATGTAGCGGTGATGATACTGGATGGCCTCCTGCTGGAGCCGCGCGCAATCCTCGGCGTTCAGGACGAACTCCTCATCGCTGCCCTCATGCGCCGCCCGGTGTTTCTCCAACTGGCTGACAAAGTGGTGGAAGAGCGACTCGTGGGCCAGGGGGCGCTTGCCGTCGGGCCGGCCCTCGGCGTTCATTTGCAGGATGCCGAGATCGAGGCGGAGCTGGATTTTGTGAACCCCATCCCGGCCCTTGAGCCGTCGGACCTGCACCTGCCCGGGTTTGTATTCCCAAGTTTCCAGCAAGCGCGATATGTCGAACTTCACGAAGCGAATATGGCGGCTGGGCGGCGAGGCGTCAATGCGGGGAGCAGGGGAGGCAGCCGCTGGCTCAGGGATCCACCGGGAAGCCCAGTTCGCGCAGGCGCTGCAGCTTGTAAGTCAGCGCGCGGCGGCTGATGCCCAGCGTCCGGGCGGTTTCCGTGCGGTTGAAGCGCAGGCGCCTGAGGGTCTGCAAGATGGCCTCGCGTTCGATTTCCTCCATGCGCTGGAGTTCAGTGTGGGACAGGACCGGGCCGGGCTCCTCGCTGCCGCGCACCCGGGCGGGCAGGTGCTCCGGCAGGATCACCCCGCCGCGGGAAAGCAGCGCCGCCCGCTCCATGGCGTTGCGAAACTCCCGGATGTTGCCGGGCCAGGCGTAGCGTTGCAGGCAGGCCGTCACGGTGGGCGTGAACCGGGCCTTGTCACCGCCGAACAGCGCAAAGAAATGCGCCGCCAGCGCAGGGATGTCCTCGCGCCGTTCGCGCAGGGCCGGGATGTTCAACTCCACGACTGCCAGCCGGTAGAAGAGATCCTCGCGGAAACGCCCTTCCTTGATGAGCCCCTCCAGGTTGCGGTTCGTGGCCGCCAGGATGCGGGCATCGGTCTGCTGTTCCCGGGTTGAGCCGACGCGTCGGAACCTGCCTTCCTGGGTCACGCGCAGCAGCTTGGCCTGAAGCTGGGGGGTCATTTCGCTGATCTCGTCCAGAAAGATGGTGCCGCCATGGGCCTGCTCGAAGCAGCCGGCCCGCTGTTGATGGGCACCGGTGAAGGCCCCCTTCTCGTGCCCGAACAACTCACTCTCCAGCAGTGATTCCGGAATCGCGGCGCAGTTGACCTTCACCAGCGGGCCGTTGGTGCGGGGGCTCCAGGCGTGCATCAGGTCGGCGAGCACCTCCTTCCCCACGCCGCTCTCGCCGGTGATCAGCACGCGGCTCTCCGAGCGGGCGATCAACGCCACGTCCCGGAGCAGCGCGCGCATCAATGGACTGTGAGCCACCACGCTCTCCGGCAGCGCGGGCAGCGGCTCCTCGGCAATCAAGGTTCCCGTCTCCGGCTGGCCCGTGGCATGGCGGATCGTGTGCAGGAGCTCGTCGAGGTCGATGGGCTTGGCCAGGTAATTGAGCGCGCCGTCCTGCATGGCCCCGACGGCTTCGCGGATGTCCGCGTAGGCGGTGACCAGCAACACGGGCAGGTGAGGATGGGATTGCCGGGCCTGCCGCAGCGCCTCCAAGCCGGACATGCCAGGCATGCGCACATCGGAGATCATCATGCTCACCGGCGTGCTCCGCAGGATTTGCAGCGCCGCTGGCCCGGAGTCCGCCATCAGCGGCTTGAACCCGCTGCGCACCAGAAAGGTCTGCAACAGGCTGCGCTGGCCCTCGTCATCGTCCACCAGGAGGATGCGCGGAACCGTGGCCTCAGTTGGTGATGGAATCATGGGCAGGTGGCGGAATGGTCCGGCAAAAAGATGTCGGTCGGGCTGCTCGCCCGCCTCGGTTCAGGCTGGCGGTTTCGGCACCACTTTCAGATGGCGCAGGCGGAAGCGCGCGCCGCGCGGTTCGTTGGGGACGCACTCGATTTCCCAGCCGTGGGCCAGCACGATTTGGGACACGATCGCCAGGCCCAGACCGGTGCCTTTCTGATGCGTGGTGAAGTAGGGCTTGAAGATTTCCTTCCGGTGCTCGGGCGCGACGCCGGGACCGTTGTCATGGATGTCGAGCAGGGCAGTCCCGTTCTCGGCCAGCGTGGCCGTCACCCAGATCTCCCCGCCGTGCGCGACCGCCTGGGTGGCGTTGAAGAGCAGGTTGAACAAGGCCTGCCGCAGGAGCTGCTCATCGGCTTCAATCCACGGCAGTTCCGGTTGCACATGGAGCTGCGCGGCCTTTTCCTCCAAATCGTGGCTCAAGGCCCGCGCCACCTCGCCGACAGCGGTGTTGAGACCGAGCGGGGCACGGCGCACTTCCCGCGGGCGCGAATAGTTGATGAACTCGTTCAACTGCGCGGTCACGCGGTCCACCTCGTCCACGATGCCGCGCGACTTCTCCCGGATGGCGGGCGGGGCGTCGTCCTGCTTGCCGATGAGCTGGGCTAGGCCGCGGATGATGTTGAGCGGGTTTTTGGTTTCGTGCGCGAGGCCGGCGGCGGCGAGGTTCATCTCGCGGAGATGCGTGTTCAACTCGCTGGCGCGGAGCAGGCGGAGCTGGAGGTCGGCGGCACGCTGGAGGTTGCGCAGGGCCAGGCCCGCGCCCGCCGCCGCCACGCCGGCAAAGCTGGCGATCATCACGCGCATCCAAAGGTCTGCTTCCGTGGTGCGCAGCATGGGGGCGATGGAGAGGGCGATGACAAACCCATGCAAGCCGCGCTTCTCCAGCATGGCCTTGAACTCCGGCTCGCTCATCCACGGCGGGCGGCCGAACCAGGAGCCCAGGGGACGACGCGGCGGCTCCCGGCGCTCGGTGCGGTTGGTGGAGACCAGGTTCGTCGTGCCCGGCGTCGGGGTTGCCAGCGTGGCAGACACGGCGTTGGTGTCGCTCGAACGAGGTTCACGCGGCTCACCCGGCGGGCGGGGCGGGAAGCGGAAATCCTCACGCGGCGGGGCGTTGGTGTCGCGGCGGGGCAGCACGATGGTGGGAGAGCGGTTGGTTTCACCCAGCTCGGAAACAAGATTCGTTCCGAGGTCCACGGAGTTGACTACCGTCAGCGTCCGCAGGCCCCAGCGCACGCTGCTGTGCGTCAGGCCCGAGGCATCGAAGTCCACGGGCGCGCCCGCCGAGGCGACGACTTCGCCGAGCCGGTTCAACAGCGCCAGCGACTGCAGCTCACCGGACGTGACCAGGGCTTCCAGCGCGACCTCCATCCGCTCTTGTGAAACCACGCCAAAGCGACGCTGGGACTCGACGAATTTGGCCAGCGTGCCGGTGATGTCCCGCGAGCGGCGGATCAGCGAATCCCGGGCGGCGGCCTCCACCCGCTGGTGCTCCCCGATCTGCCAGACCACCACCAGCGCCCAGACGGCCGCCAGCAGGCCTGCAACGAGTCGGGGGTGACGGACCATGGGTGGGGCTGGATCGGACTATTTGGGAGTAGGCTTGCCGGGAGCCGGTTGGACCGGCGGGGCCTGCTTCGTCGGCAGGCTGTCGAGGAAGCGGTTCATGTCCTCCTGCGGGAAGGCCCCGGGCGCAATCTTCTGGTTCGCCTTCTCGCCATCGGTCAGCCCGGCCAGTTGTCCGGGGCTGGTGACCACGGTGGGGGTGAGGAAGATCATCAGCTCCCGCTTCACATTTTCCTTCTGCTTCCGCTTGAAGAGTCCGCCAATTAAGGGAATGTCGCCTAAGCCGGGGATTTTGCTCTCCGAATCGGTCTGGGTGTTCTCCATCAATCCGCCGATGACCACGGTCTGCCCGCCGGGCACGACAACGGTGGTGGTGGCGGTGCGGGAGTTGATCACGGGAGCGGAGATGGAGTTGGTGCCGCCGGAGATGGCCACCCATTGGGAACGGTCCGCCAGCGAGGAAATCTCCGGCGTGACGGTCATCTCGACGTTGCCGTCGGAGGAGATGAACGGCGTGACGGTGAGGTTGATGCCCACGTTCTGGTAGCTGACGGAGTTGATCTGGTTGCCGAAGTTGTCGAAGCGCGTGTTCGTAATCAACGGCACCTGCTGGCCCAGGCTGATGCTGGCGGACTGGTTGTTGCGCGCGAGGATGGACGGCCGGGAGAGCACCTCGGTCTTGCCCGCGGTGGCGATGGCCCGGAGCGTGGCTTGGAAGTCGTTGCCGAGAATGGAGTAAATCCCCGCGCCGGGTGAAGCCTGGGAGACGATGCCAGGCAGCGTGGTGATCGGCGCATTGCCAAAGCCCTGGCCCACCACGCCGCTCACGCCTTGCAGCTTGGTGTCATGGTTGTAGCCGCCGGAGAAGCCGATGTCCGAATCCTTGCGATAGGTGGCCTCCAGGAAGACGACCTTGATGAGCACCTGTGGCGAGGGCCGATCCAGCCCGCTGACCACGGTCTTAATCTGCTCGGCGGTCTTGTCATCGGTGACCACGATGAGCCGGCGGGTTTCGGGATCGAAGGAGATGTCCGCGCCGCCGACCGGCTGGCCGCCGCCGGTGTTGCTGGTGGAACTGCGTCCGCCCGTTCCGCCGCCCGTGCCACCACCGCCAAAGCCGCCGAAGGGGGTGAACTGCGCGTGCGCCGAAAGTGCGGTGGCACAGGCTGCCAGCCCGGCCAAACCCAACCGCCGCCAAATGTGAAGTTTCATCATGAAGTTTTCTGGGTGTGTCGTCGTGGACTGAGGAATCACTGACGGGAAGTGCCGAAGCCGCCGCCGCTGGTGCCAAACCCGGTGCCGCCGGTGCTGTTGCGCCCCGTGCCCGTGCTGCTCCGCCCGTTGCCGGTGCTGGCCCCGCCATTGTTGCGCGTGGTCGTGCCCGTGCCAAAGCCGCTGCGCCCGGCGCTGCTGTTGTTCTGGGCGGAGCGTCCGTTCTGCGTGGGGAAGAGACTTTGCAGGATCTGCTGCATCTGGGCCGGGTCCGCGTTCTCCACTGGGATAACGAAGACCTTCTGCTGCTTCGAGGGATCGGCGTCGAGCTGCGTGATCATTCCGGTGATTTGCTCCATCAGCGTGGGCGACGCGGTGACGATGACAGACATCGTGCGATTGTCGGCCACGGCCACGACCCGGTTCTGCTTGAGCAGCCGCTCGCTGGAACCGCTGGTGCCGCCACCGCTGGTGCCGCCCGTTCCCGGCGGGCGGAAGCCGAAGAATCCGCCGGTCCGGCCGCTGGTGTTGCGATTGCCCTGGGTGCTGGTGTCGGGGAACAGGTTCTTGATCAAGGTGGCCGTCTCATCGGCGTTGGCGTGCTTGAGCCGGAAGACCTTCACCTCAGTGACGTCCTCGACCGGCACGTCCACCTGCTTGACCAGATCCTCGATGATCGGCATCTGCGACTCGGGCGCGCTGACCACGAGCGAGTTGCTCAACTCGTCCGCGCTGGCGACGACCTTGGGCGTGTTGACGCGGCCGCCGCTGGCGCTGCTGGCACCGCCGCCTTGCGTCGAACCACCACCACCGAAGCGGCTGAACATCTGCTGCATTGGGTTGACGCCGCCCTGCTGAGCGCGGCCGCCGCCGGTGCTGGAAGTGTCGGGGGCGAAAAGCTCTTTCAGCACAGTCGTGAGGGCCTTGGCGTCGGCATACTTGAGCGGGAACACCTTGATGGCGGAGACGCTGGCCACGGGTGTGTCCAGCGCCTTGAGGATCTCGGCGACGCGCCGGATGTTCACCTGCGTGTCCGTCATGATGAGCGCGTTAGCGCCGGCATTGGCGGTGAGCGAGGCCGAGGTGGGCAGGAGCATCTCGATATTCTTGATGAGCTGCTCGGCGCTGATGAACTTCACCGGGAGGATCTGGGTGACGACGTTTTCCGTGGCAGGGATCTTGTCCGGCTCGGTCCCGGAGTTGGTGGGCACGGGGCGCTGGCGGATTTCATCCTTGTTGATGATCTGCAAGGTGCGGTCGGAGCGGAAGGCCGCGTAGCCGCTGCGCGAGAGCACGTTGTTGAGCACATCCACGGCCTCGTTCTTGGTGAGCGGGTCGTTGCTCCACACGTCCACGCGGCCCCGGATGTCCACCTTGGGCACGATGATGAAGCCGGCGGCCTCGGCGAAGTAGTCGAGCACCATCTCCAGCGGCACGCCGCGGAAGTTCAGGCGCAGGCCCTTCTCTGTTTCGTTGGTCACGCGTTTCACCGGCTCCTTGGGCACCGGCGGACGCGCCGCTTCTGCGGCCCGCGCGGCGGCTTCGGCGGCGAGGGCAGCGGCAAGGCCCGGCGGGCGCGGCTCTTCGCCGGCCTTGGCGGCGGGCACGGTGGTGGTGGGAGCCGGTGCCGGAGCGGGAGCCGGGGTGGGTTGGTTCTGCGCCAGCGCGGTGCCCGCGAGACTGGCGGTGAGGATGAGGGTCAAGGTGGTTTTCATTATCGGTTCTCCCGTGCGCGTTGTTCCATGAGTCTTCGCAAAATATCACTTTCCCCACCGCCTGTGCTGGGCGCGGACGGGGTGCCAGCGGTGCCAGGGGTAGTGGGCGTGCTGGCTGGCGGTGCGTTGAAACTGCCAGCACTGCTGCTGCCCGTGCCCGTGCTGAAGGTGCCCGGGCCGCTTCCGCCGGTTCCGCCGTTCAACCGTGCCGCGTAATACGCGGTGTATTCCTCCGCATCCACGATGCCGTCGCGGTTGCGGTCCATCAGGTCGAAGTTCGGGCGCAGCCGGCTGTCCGCCTCGTCGCGTGAGATTTTGCCGTCCCCATTGCGATCCTGATCGCGGATGCGGCGCTGCGCCGACTCGACCGGGCTTTCATTGCTGCTGGAGGAACCCGAACTGGACCGCGAATCCCGGCTGGGGCTGCTATAACGCGAGTCGCGGTCCCGGCTGGAGCTGTAGCGGGAATCGCGGCTGTAGCTGCTGCTGGAGCCGGTGAACGCACCCATGCCGCTGCTGCTGCCGTTGGAGCTGTAGCTCCCACTTGAGCTGTAACTGGAGCCGTAGTCCGAGGGCCGGTCGGCCTCCCGCATCCGCCACTCGCCCTCGTTCTCCCGGTGCAGCATGTAGCCGACGCGCAGCTCCAAGGGCTTGCCATTGGCCTCAAGCTGGACGCGGCTGGGCTCGATGCCGGTGATTTTGCAGCCGGCGATGCTCTCGTCCAACTTCGCCGCCTTCCGATGGCTGGGGCTGGAGCCCTCGAAGAAGGCCACCGGGCCCTTGGCCGATTCCAGCGTGCCGAGCAGGGAGAGCGATTCCACGATGACCGGTGCTCGCGTTGCCCGCGTCGGTTCCTCAACCCGCCGGACCACGACGAAGCGGTTGGCGTTGAAAATGTTGCGGTCGGAGATCTTGCCGAACGACTCCAGGCTCGTGGCGGCGGGCGGTGCCGTCGGTGCCGTGGTCGCGGGACGGGGCGGAACCGGCGCGGCGGAAGCCACGGAAAGACACAGCCACCCGACCAGCACGAGCGAGCGCTGGGGCCCCTGCTTTGGGCTTGGCGAAGGCGAACCAGCGGGACTATTTCGCGGCGTTTTCATTGCGTTTCGGGGTGAGCACCAGGCCGCTGAGTTGCAGGGCCATGGTGAGGTTGCGGCCTTCGGTGTCACGGGTGGTAAGGTCCACCACATCCACCTTCATGGCGAGCGGGTCCTTTTCCACTTGATAAAGGAAGCGGGTGAGGCTGGCCAGGCTGCCCATGGCGTCCGCGCGGCATTCGAGGGTCTGGTAATCGTCGTTGATGCGCTTCCACTGCGGCTTGAGGCCGCTGATGTTCACGCCCGCCTCGCGTCCCCAGCGCTCGAAGGCCCGCAGGGCCTGGCTCTCCGCTTGGCTGACCTCGTTGGTGAGCGCGGTGGCGCGCATGGCATTCCATTTGTCGCGCACGGCGCGGTCACGCTCGAGCAGCTTCCCGCCGGCGGTCACCTTCTTCTGCAGGTCCTCGATGCGGGCGGCGCGGGCCTTCCAGCCGTCAACCAGGGGCTGGAGGACGAACTTGTCGCCGACCATGAGCAGCACGGCGCTGATGGCGATCAGGCCCAGCAATTGTTCGCGGCTTTTGTTCATCGGTTGAGCGAGGTCGGGTCGCCCCAGTTGAAGTGGAAGGTGAATTCGAGCGGCTGTCCGTTGGCCCCGCCCTTGATGTGCTCGACTTTCACGGCGGAGATTTCCTTCACGCCCCGGAGCTGGTCGAGCATCTTGAGCCAGGCGCTGTTGCTGCGGGCGATGCCGCTGCACGTCACGCCTGAGCGGGCGTTGATCTCCACGGACTTGGCGGCGACGGTGCCGTCCTCGGGGAACGCCTCGGTCAGCCGCTTGAGGATGCTCAACGCACGGAAGGACTCGTCATACCACGGGCGGAACTTGCGGATGCGCACCTGCAAGTCGTCAATCTGGCCGACGCGCGTCTTCATCGCGTTCCACTGGGATTCAAGCTGGGCGAGCTGCCACTGCTGCCAGCCAAACATCCCGCCCACGACCAGCACGGCCAGCGCGAGCAGGGCCAGCGCGTAAAAGAGCTTCTTCGAGGACTGCTGCGCGGCGAACTGCTTCCACCGGCTGACGTGCGGCGGGAGGAACTCGAAACCGATCCCGCGACCCGTCAGATGCCGGGCCGCCAATGCCAGTGCGGGGGAAGCCGCCGTGCCCGCCGGCAGCGCCACGCCCAGCTCCAAGGGGCCGAACTCCTTCACCCACTGCGGGCGCAGCCCCAGCGCCTCGGCCCGGCGGCTGATCTGCTCGTGGGTTTCCTCGGCCAGCCGGTCCACGCCAAACACCCGGAGCTGCCGCACGCGCGCCCGCACGGCCTCCGGCAACTGGCCCATCGTGATGCGCAGTTCGCGGCCCAGGCTCTCCGGCTTCACGCGGCGTTCCGCGCCTTCCTGCTCCCAGGCTCCCTCCAGCAGCCGCAGCGCGGCCACTCCGCCCGCCGCCGTGACTTGCAGGGCGATGCCCTTTTCCCCCGGCAGCAAAGCGACACAGCCATCCGCGCTCGGCGATTCCGCGACGGGCTGCAAGGCCGCAATGCCCAGCGAAAGGCTCATCGGCCGCAGGCCTATGGATTCCAAAGCCCGCTGCAATCGCACCACATGATCGCGCGGCACGGCCACGAGCAGCGCGGTCCGGTCACCCTTGGGATCACCCATCAGCGAGTGCGACAGCATCAAGGCCTCCGGTGGATACGGAAAGCCCCGCTCCGCCTCCATCTGAAGGAGACTTTGCAGATCTTCATCGGCCAGCCCGGCCGGCACCGGCACGGACAGGGTCAACGCCCAGTTCAACGGCACGCCCATCACGCAACGACGGTCGCGCACACCGGCGGCCTCGAGGTGCGCGCGGATCTCCGCGCCGACCAGTTCCGGTTCGTTGGTCAGCGGGTCCAGCTTGAGGAGCACGCTCACGGACTGGCGGACTTCGAGCGAGCCGTTGGCGCGCTTGACGCTGACCAGCTCAAGCCGGCTGCCGTCGAGCGCCAGGCCGAGAATGGAGTTCGCGGTTGTTTTTGGGGAACTGGTCATGAGGAATAATTCCGGGCGATGCCAAGTGGTGCAACGGATGCGGCTGGCCCCGCGGGCGAAGGGGTTTGTGTCACGAGGCGGTTCATCGTTCCTCCCTCCGCGCTTCCAAGTCGCGCCGCACGTCCGGCCCCAGCGCCCAGCCCAGATGGGTCAGGTCCTGCCGCTGCCGGATTTTGGCGCCGCCTTCGCTGGTGTCGAAAATGAACTGCACCCGCTGATATCCGCGCCCGAGCCGGCCGACGGCGGCGATATCCGCCGAGTAAACGTAGCTATGCCCGGTAATGAAGGGCCCGGCTTGGATGGCGTTGCTGCGGGCCAGCACCTGGGTGACCCACGCCATTGAGGCCGTAGTGGTGGCGGTGTTCTGCGCGCGATGGGCCACCAAGGCCCCGGCGTTCTCCGCCCCGATGCCGGGGATGCAGGTCAGCACGGTTTCCGTGGCGGTGTTCACGTTCACGAGCCCTTCGACAAACGTGTTGGTGGACACGGTCAGGTCCGCCTCGACGAGGGCAAACTCCTGCTCGGTCATGCCGCTGTTCAGGAAGAATTCCAGCACGCTGCCGTTGGTGAGCCCGCCAGCGTTGGTAACTCCCGGGAGGCCGCCGGGCGGGAGGTTTGTGGTTCCGCCGGGCGTGGGCGGGGTAGGCAATCCGCCTGCCGCTTGGAAGGGGCGGAGGATTTCCTGCGCCCGCGCGGTCTCGATGCCCGCCGTTGACAACAACTGCTGCAAGGCCTGCGTGTCCACCGTGGCGACGTTCACCTTGGGGTCCCCGTTGGTGCGCGTGTTGGGCTCGCGGCTATGGACGGTCACATAGGCCAGCACCCCCCGGTTAAGCACCCCGTCGTGGTTGTCCGCAGGCAGCGTGGCGTCCTCGTCGTTTTCATTCTGGTCCAGCACGGCGTTCAGGTTGGCATCCTCATCGAAGAGGATGTCGTGCGTGAACCCGTAAACCAAGCGCAGCTCGGTGATGCTCTCGAACGGCGCGTTCTTGCAGCGGTAAGGCGGGTTGAGGCGCGCGTAAGTCTCATCCTCGGCGCCGCCTTCGCGGACGTCGCTGTTGCTGTCGCGCCAGTCCAGCACGGCGGCGGCCAGCTCCGGGGTCATGCGGGGAATTTTTTCGAGCATCGCGGCGGTGGCGGTGTTCAAGTTGAGCTTGGAGCTTTCATCCACGAGGCCAAAGGTCACGGCCAGGTCGTTTTCCTCATCCGGCGACTGGCCGATCAGCCAGAAGGTGGCATCGCCGACCGACACGTTCTCCACCACGAACGTTTGAGGATTGGGCGGCATCCCGGGGCTGGTGGTGGTGGCCAGCACGTTGCTGACATAACGCGCAGCTCCTGCGATGGCCTGCTCCGCCTCGATGCTGGCGAGCCGGTTGTCCGCCGCGCGCAGCTCCAACGAGGAGGAGTTCGCGAAGTAAATCGCCAGGCTCACCAGGCCGAACGCGACCCAGAGGACGATGATCAGGACGGAACCGCGCTCTGCCCCCCCGTGCCGGCAACTTGCAGTCGCCGTCCGCGATGCCGGCACGCTCGAAACGGCTCCGCCAACGCGGCGATTGCAAATCGCCGGCACGAGGGCGGACGCGCAACCGCGCAGCCATGCCGAGTTGAAAGGCATCCTCATCGGTCCCCTCCCGTGCTTGCGGTGTCCGTGATATTCGTGCTGGCCTCAACGACAATGGGCACGATGAGTTCGATGGGGGATTGCTGGGTGGCGCGGTCGGCCGTGGCCATCAGCAACTGCACCTTGATGGCCCGTGGCAGCTTCTTGGTTTCGTCTGCCGTCGAGTCCCACGATTCCTGCCAATCAGTCCCGTTGTGGTAGAAGAATAGAACCTCCTCCACCCCTTGCAGGAGGAGCTGCTCCTGTGGAGCAGCCTCCACAAGCGTGGGCAGCAAATTGCGCGTGACCGCACGCACGAGATCCTTGCCGACGGCGGTAAGGTTGGTGGAATCCGCCAACCGGTAGGAAACCCGCTGCATGCTGGGCCATGGAGTGTCGGCGTCCACGAGGCCGGACAGGGTGTGGAAATCCGGGCTAACCGGCATGGACGAATCGCTCACTCCCCCAATCGAGGAGGAACCGCCGCTGATCAGCGAAGTCTGCAACTCCCCACTGAGCGTGCCGCCGGGAGCCGCCAGGTTGGCAAGATCGCGCTTCAAGATCGCCAGCGCCTGCGTGAGCGGGAGAGATTTTTCGAGCGAGGCGGCGGCGCGGTTGCGCAACTTCAGAGCGCTGTAGAAAACGCTGTTGATGGCCGCCAGCACGATGGCAAAGGCGGCGATGGCGATGAGTATTTCGAGCAGGGTGAAGGCGCGCGGAGCGGAGGCCAGCGTCCAACGCTTAACGCTCAAGCTTGAACGTTCCACGCACCCGCCTTGAGCGTTGATTTTCACAACGCCGCCGCCTCCGTCAGCGTGCTCACCGTCACTTCGTATTCGCGGCCCTGCACTTGATACGTCACCCGCACGGTTGCGAGCTGCATGGCACCCTCGGGCCACGCGCCCAGCTCGACCGCCCAGCGGAATTCATGCACCCCCTCCGTCACCGTGCCGGTTTCCCCGCCGGGAAGTTGCCCGACGATGGCCAGCTCGTTGAGGACGCGCTCGGCGATCCGGGCGGCCACGGCCTTTCGCTCGCCAACCTGTCCGGCCAGATTCGCGATGCGCAAGCCCTCCACGGCCACCGGGATCACGATGGCCATGAACAGCAGCGCCGCCAGCACCTCGGCCAGCGTGAACGCGGCACGGGCGCGTCTAGCGTGATGGCTGGAGGGTGCGAATCTCATAGTTCAGACGGGTGGCGCTCTGGGCAATGGCCACAGCCTCGCCCTCGACAGAATCATTCACCGCGCGCTGGCGAAGGATGATGGCCGCAGGGCTTTTGTCGCCGATGAAGCCATCAGGGTAGAAGCGGGCGATTCTGATTGGGTTGGTCGTGGTGATGGTCGCCGGGTCGGTGTTCACGTCGCCGAGGTTGTCTTCACCAGTGGCGGTTTTGCTGGGCGGAGCCGTGACCTCAAAGCTCAAATCCTCGGGCAGTTGGTATTGCACCGTCTTGTTGTCGGTCTCCAAAAACCCCGCCTGGGCCCGGAGGCCGTAGCGCTTTTGTTCGATGTCCACGAACAGCTCCATCGGCACGCCCTCGGCCACGGCCCGGCTGGCGGCGTAGCGCGTGAGCGAGAGCAGCCGGCGCGCCTCGGAATCGAGGTCGCGGCCCTTGAAGAAGCCTTTGAGCGATGGCAACGCCACGCTCATGACAATGGTGATGAGGACCATCACCAGGATGAGTTCGATTAGGGTGAAGGCGCGGCGGGAAGCGGAAAACGTCCAACGTCTAACGCTCAACCTCGAACGTCCAAAGCGCGCGCTTTGAACGTCGAGCGTTGGACGTTGAACGTTGGACGTTGGGAACTTCATTGCCGGAGCCTTACTTCGCCTTCGACCAATTGGTCACATCATCCTCGGTGCCCTCGCGGCCGTCCGCGCCGAGGGAGTAGAGGTCGTAGCTGCTCGGATTGTTGCGGCCCGGGCTGACGTAAACGTAGGGGCGGCCCCACGGATCCATCGGCACGTCCTTCATGTAGGGGCCCTTCCAGCCTTGGGCCTCGCGGGGCTGTTGAACCAAGTCCAGCAAGCCCTCGTTGCCCTTCGGGTAGCCGCCCGTGTCCACCTCGAAGGCGTCCAAGGCCGTGCTGAAGCCGGCAATCTGCGTCTTCGCGGCGGTCTCCTTCGCCTGCTCGGTGCGCCCGGAGAACTTCGGGACGACGATGGCGGCAAGGATGCCAAGAATAACCAGCACGAGGAGCAGCTCGATGAGCGTGAAGCCGCGCAGGCCGCTCCGGGTTTGGTGTTTTGGGTTTCGAGTTTCGGTGATGCGGATGTTCATGTTGATTGCGAGTTGAGAGTTATTTGATGTGCTCCTGCAAAGTGAAAATCGGGATGACCATGCCGATGAAAATCGTGCCGATGAACGCGGCGATTACGAAGAGCATCAGCGGCTCGGCCATCGCCACTGCGGTCTTCAACTGCCGGTCGAGATCGCCCTCCGTCACGTTGGCGATGCGGATGAGTTCGCCGTCGAGCTTGCCGCTCTCCTCGGCGACGGAAATCATTTCCAGCGTCGAGCCGCTGAAGAGCACGCGGCAGTCGCCGAGGCTGGGGCCAAGCGCCTTGCCCTCCTTCACGCGGTCAATCGAGTGCGCCACAGCGTCCACGAGAATCTGGTTGCCGATGGAGCGGCGCGCGACGTTCAGGCAGGCGATGAGCGGCACGCCCGCGCCGAGGAGCGTGCCCAGCATCCGGCAGAAGCGTGACATGGCAAACTGCGCCACGAGGCTGCCGATGGTCGGCACTTTCAGGATGAAGCCTTCCCACGCGCGGCGGCCCGTCGGGGAGGTCACCCAGTTGCGCGCGAGGTAGCCGCCGATAAACAGTCCGAGCAGCAACAGCACGCCGTAACTGCGCAATACTTCGCTCGCGCCGATGATCATCTGCGTGAGCAGCGGGAGCTTCGCGCCGAAGCCCTGGAACACGAGCTGGAAGCGTGGGATGAAAAACACGAGCAGGAAGACCAGCACGCCGAGCGCGAGCACGAGCAGGATGGCCGGGTAAAGCATCGCGGTCATCACTTTGCCCTTCATCTCTTTCTCGCTCGCCTGGAAGTCGGCGATTTGCGCGAGAACCACGTCGAGAAAGCCGCCGGTCTCGCCTGCCTCGACCATCGCGACATAGACGCGCGGGAAAACATCCGGCGACTTCGCCATCGCGTCGGCGAGCGTCATGCCGTCCACGACGAGGTCATGAACTTCCTTCCACTTCGCCTGCGCGACGGGGCTGGCGGCCTCGC
This sequence comes from uncultured Verrucomicrobiota bacterium, assembly GCA_903863315.1. Classification (GTDB taxonomy): domain Bacteria; phylum Verrucomicrobiota; class Verrucomicrobiia; order Limisphaerales; family SXTU01; genus SXTU01. The sequence goes on from CAIPBN010000430.1 coordinate 15,837, forward strand.
GTTGGAGAATGACCAGCGCGCGGCTCAAGGGCACGCCCGCCGCCAGCAAACTGGAGAGCAGACGCGTGAAGTTCTCCAGCATCCGCGCGGAAATTTTCGGCGTGCCGAGACTGAAACTGGCAGGTGCGGGGACGATGGCGGCGGCCTTCGCGTCCTTCGGAGAAGTGTCCTTGGCCGGTGCTTTCGCAGGAGCCTTGGCCTCCTTCGCAGCGGGCTTGGACGGCGCGGTGACGGTCTTGGTGTTGCCGTTGCGCTCCGAGAGGCTGATGGGCCGCAGGCCGCGCGATTCCATCTGCTTGAACGCATCCTGCCGTCCACTGGCCTCGATGGCCCCCTCGGCCACCGAGCCATTCACTTGCAGCGCGCGATATTGAAAAGTCGGCATAGCTGATTAACGCGCCACGGCCAGTTCCGCCGCAGTCTCTCCGCCGTCGTCCTTCTCGTCCACGCTGGTGCGGGAAACTTCCTTCGCGGTCGTGACGCTCAGAACCTCCTCGACGGTCGTGGCCCCCTGCCGCACAAGCCGCCAGCCGTCCTCGGCGAGCGTGCGCATGCCGTCGCGGATGGCGGCGTCGCGGAGCTTGTCGGCGGAGGTGTTCTGGAGAATCAACTGGCGGATTTCCACGTTGGTGTCCATCCACTCGAAGATGGCGTTGCGCCCGTGGAAACCGGTGTTCCGGCACTCGCGACAGCCGACGGACTTGTAAATCTTGTGGTTCAGCGGAATGCCGAGCTTGGTCTTGTAAGCGGCGGCGGTCGGCGAGTCGTCCACCTGCTTGCAATGCGGGCAGAGCACGCGCACGAGGCGTTGGGCCAGCACGGCTTCGAGCGAACTGGCGACGAGGTAGGGTTCAACGCCCATGTCCACGAGACGGGTGAGCGCGCCGGGCGCGTCGTTTGTGTGGAGCGTGGAAAAAACCAGGTGGCCGGTCAGCGACGCCTGCACGGCAATCTGCGCCGTCTCGTGGTCGCGGATTTCGCCGATGAGCACCACGTCCGGGTCGTGGCGGAGAATCGAGCGCAGGCCGCGCGCGAAGGTGAGGCCGGATTTCTCGTTAACCTGGATCTGGTTCACGCCCTTGAGCTGATACTCGACCGGGTCCTCGATGGTGATGATTTTCCGGACGTGGTCGTTGATTTCGTTCAGCGCGGTGTAGAGCGTCGAGGTCTTGCCGCTGCCAGTCGGGCCGGTGACGAGGACGATGCCGTGCGGGAGCTGCACGACGCGCCGGAAGCATTCCAGCTCGCGGTGGTTCATCCCGAGATCGCCCATGCCGCGCAGCTTCGAGTTCTGGCGCAGCAAGCGCATCACGACCGCCTCGCCGTGAAGCATCGGAATGATGGAGACGCGGATGTCCACCTCGTGCGTGTCCACGCGGATTTTGATGCGACCATCCTGCGGCACACGCTTCTCGGCGATGTTCAGGTGCGAAAGGATTTTTACACGCGAGACAATGGCCGGCTGAAAGCGCTTCAACGACGGCGGCACGGGGACTTCCTGCAAGTCGCCGTCAATCCGGTAGCGGATGCGGAACTCGTCTTCGAAGGGTTCGAGGTGAACGTCGGACGCGCGCAGCTCAATGGCGTCGCGGAGCACCTGGTTGACAAAGCGGATGATGCTCGCGTCCTCGGCGGCGCTGTCGAGGTCGTCGTCCGCGATGCCTTCCTGCACGACTTCGAGGCCGGCCTCCTCGTTGAGCGTGCCGATGGTGTCCGCGCCGACGCCGAGATGCTTCTTCATCTCGCGGGCGATGGACTCGGTGGGCGCGAGGACGGGCTTGAGCGAGAGGCCCGTCATGGCCTTGAGCGCGTCGAGGCCCTGCGTGGCGAAGAGCCGGCTGGTGGCGATTTCCACGCAGCCGTTGGTGCGTTTGAGCGGAAGGAGATGCTCCTTCAACAGCACCCGCGCGGGAAACAGGGAGAGCACCTGACGGTCCGGCTCGACGGCGTCGAGCGCAGTAAACGGCACGTCGTATTCCTTCGCCAGCCAGCGGAGGGCGGCGTCCTCAGTGGCGGTGCCGCCTTGCTTGGCGAAGGTCTGCGCGTCCAGCGGCGAGAGCTGCCGGTCGGAAATCATCCGCTCCAGCAGCTCCCGCAACGCCGTGTCCGTGGTGGTCAGTTGGCTCATCCGTGTTTCCGGTTGTGAACGCGATTACTTGAGTAGGCCAATGGCTACGAGCGTGGCCTCCTGCCGCACAGTGAGCACTTGGCGCAAGTCATCGGCGGCTTTGTCATACTTGGCCTCGGCATTCTTGCGAGCCTCGCGGACACGGGCCATGCGCTGCTTCAACTCGTCGGTTGGAGCCTTGTTCTGCACGGCCTTGGAAAAGGCCTCGGCATCCGGGTTCGGCGTGCCGCCGAAGGGACTGCCGCCAGGCCCGCGAGTGCGCCCGCCCTGGTCGCCACCGGGCGCGCCGCCCTGCTCGCCGCTGCGGCTGAAGAGCAGGCGGAAGTCACCGTTCAGACTGCGCACTTCACGCTGGGCTTCCTGCGCCTTCTCAATGCGGGCGTAGATCAGCTTCCACTCGTCCTCGTTCTTCACTTCGAGCAGCTCGCGCATCCGCTCGGTCAGGCGGGCGCGCATCTCGTCGGGATTGAACCCGCCGCGCGACTTCTGTTCCTGCGCGGTGGAGGTGGCGGTGAGACCGCCCAAGGCGAGGGCGGCGGCAGCAAAGAGGGCGAGCTTGTTCATATGTGACTGGCTGGGTTTGTGGTTTTGACAGTTGTGCGCTCGCAACAGCGGGCGCGGATGCTCACTGGTATGCAACGTCCGTGCCAAGCAGTCTTTGATGCTTTTGGCCCGAAAACGCGAACCGCATGGCAGTAAATGAGCAACCTATGCACAAATCCGGCGATGTTGCGCAAGGTTTACTCACATTGGGCTCGTGGAAAGCAAAGGGCGAAGGGCGCACAGCAAACCGGAAACAAGCATGTTGGCCGCTCTCCTTGTGCGGCCTTCGCATCCTTAGCGTGAGGCAAAAGTCTTTTCCTCCTCCAACCGTCGGGTAGGTTTTGTCCGCGCCCCAATCGCACGGTCATGAACACCAAAGATCTTATCGCCCTCGGGGTCCCACCCGGCGAAGCCACCCGCCGCGGCATCGCCTTCATCGCGGACTTCATCCTCAAAGGCGGTGACAAGCTGAAGCTGCCCGCCGAGGTCGAGGCCGTCGTGCGCGCGCCGGGCGACTTCACGACCGACAAGCTGCGCGGCGAGTTTGCCAAGGCGTTGCTCAAGTCCAATCGCCCCCTCCAGCAAGCCCCTGCCCCGTGGCGGCAATGGGGCGATGGCTTGGAGCCGGAAGCCATCAACCAGCTTGCCCGCGCGTGTCAGCTTCCCGTGTCCGTCGCCGGCGCGCTGATGCCGGACGCGCACGCCGGCTATGGTCTGCCCATCGGCGGCGTGCTGGCCACCGACAACGCGGTCATCCCCTACGCCGTCGGGGTGGACATCGCGTGCCGCATGAAGATGACCGTGCTCGACCTGCCCGTGCGCGAGCTGGACCGCCGGCGCGAACGGCTCATCAAGGCCATTGAGGACGAGACGCGTTTCGGCATCGGCGCGCACTTCACCGAGCCCCGGCAACATCCCGTGCTCGATGCCGACTGGAACATCAGCCCCGTCACCAAGCTCCGCAAAGGCCGCGCGTGGTCACAGCTCGGCACCAGTGGCAGCGGCAACCACTTCGTCGAGTTCGGCATCTTTACTGCGAGTCAGGCCATCAACGGTCTGCCGCCCGGCGAATACGTTGCGCTCCTCTCGCACAGCGGGAGTCGCGGCACCGGCGCGGCGGTCTGCGATCACTACAGCCAGCTCGCGATGGAGCAGCACGCGGACTTGCCGAAGGAGCACAAGCACCTCGCCTGGCTCTCGCTCGATTCCGCCGAAGGCCAGGAATACTGGGCCGCGATGGAGTTGATGGGCCAATACGCAGCCGCCAACCACGCACTCATCCACCAGCACATCGCCGAGCACCTGCGCCTGCAAGTGCTGCTCGACTTGGAGAACCACCACAACTTCGCGTGGAAAGAGCGCCACCTCATCGGCGGCGAGGAACGCGACGTCGTTGTGCATCGCAAAGGCGCGACGCCCGCCGGTGCCGGCGTGCTGGGCATCATCCCCGGCTCGATGGCTTCGCCCGGCTTCGTCGTGCGCGGCAAGGGCAGCGCGGCCTCGCTCAAGTCCGCGTCGCACGGCGCGGGCCGCGTGATAAGCCGCAAGAAAGCCACCGCGACCTTCGAGTGGCACAAGGTCAACCGCGTGCTCCGGGAAGCCGGCGTCCACCTCATCAGCGCCGGTCTCGACGAGGTTCCGATGGTTTACAAAGACATCCACCAAGTCATGGCCGCGCAGAGCGACCTCGTGGAAGTCCTCGGCCAGTTCGACCCTAAGCTCGTGAAGATGGCCCCGCACGGCGAGCGCCCGGAGGATTGAAGCCGGCGAGCGGGTTGGGCGCGAAAAACTCCTCCAACTCGCCCTGGTGCGCTCTTGCTCAGGACTGCGCGCCGGTCGGGAGCAGGCTCAAAGCAAAATCGTAAATCTCCTGCGCGTATTGCAGCGCCTCATCAAACTCCTCGCGCGACGGTTCGAGAATGCCTTGTTCGTCAGGATAACGATAGGCCACCGAGTAGGGCGTCAAAGCATCCGCTGCGTCAGCAAACTGTTCAAACGCGACGTTCACGAGGACGACCTGCTCAAGGATTTTGCCGAGGTCGTGAATTCTTTCGACAGGTTTGCCGTGCAGAACCAGAAACCCTTTCAACGCCTTTTCGGCGGCTTGCTGGCAGTGATATATGCCGGCGTCGAGATGCCCTTCCGTCAGCCCGCCAATCTGGCGTGCCGTGTCCAAATCGCTGAAGGCCTTGAGCAGCCACGCACGGGCCAGTTTAGTGGCTGGCTGGGCCATAAAGTTTTCTCCCTTCGTGGAAAATCTTGTTGGACAACGACGCGCTCAGGTGCCGATAGCGGTCAAATTCAGCACGGGTGCTGACCAGCACATCCTTGGCAAAACCGATGCCGCGCAGGCAACGATGGGCGCGCTGCATCCGGCGGATGGGACGTTCGTCGCTGCCGGGCACAATCACCATCAAATCCACATCGCTATCCTCCGTGGGCGTGCCCCACGCGTGCGAACCGAACAGATAGATTTCCTCCGGCTGAAACTCCGCCTTCAGCC
>CAIPBN010000431.1 GCA_903863315.1 uncultured Verrucomicrobiota bacterium
CCGCGACGGCGCGAAGAATCGCGTTTAATGTCCCCGGACGCAAAACCGGATGAGCGGGGACGGAGAGACGATGAGAACGGGGAACGTCTGCCTGTAAAATCATGTGGCTACCTTCCTGATTCACCTGACGGTAGCCGAAGTGCTTGCAAAGCAGCTTGGCCAAAGCCGTTCCGCTCAGGTCGCGCGGCAGCTTCATGCGCAGGCCATCACTTCGTCACGAACCAAGTGAAGACGAATGGATGCAGGCTTGGGCTGGTCAAAGAAATAGGCCGACACAGCCTCGGAGACATTTGCTCGCATTTCCGCCCAATTGTCGCCCTGCGTGAAGATGTCATGCGAGAGGCACTCAGCGACAAAACCACCGTCGGCTTCTTGCGTGACGCTAAACACGAGTTCCATAAGGCGAATCTGTCATCCCGCCGTGCTGCCGACAAGCCGCTTTCCAACCATCGACACCACTTACTTCAACTTCTTCAACTCCACGTCCGTCCAGGCGGACTCGCGACCAGCGGTGGCGGCACGAACCTTCTTCACGAAGTCAGGCGCGACGGGGTCGTAGTCGTGGTCGAATGCGCGGCGGAGGTAGGTCATCACGGCGGCGACCGTCTCGTCGTCAAACGTGCCGTGGCCGGGCATGTCCATGTCCCACTTCTTGCCGAGGACGGTGATGGGGCCGCCGACACCGTGCAGGATGATGCGGGCGAGGCGGTCGGGCGAACCGGCCACCCATTCGCTGTCCACGAGCGGCGGGGCGAGACCGTCCTGACCGTAGCCGTGGGCCTGATGGCACGCGGCGCACGTGGCCTCGAACATGACCTTGCCTCCATCGAAGCGGGCTTGCTCGGCCGAGGTGAGCGGCTTGATGACCGGCAGCACCACGCCGGGTTTGCCGGGCCAGACGACGACCTTGTCGAGCTTCTTGGCGGCGGCCTGGATGGTTGTGTCCTCGGACTTTTCCAACGCGGCAAGCGCGGGCGGTTCGGTGGCGAGCTTCACGAGTTTCACGCGCGGCGGCGGCTCGCCTTTCTTCGTGGACGGCGCGGGGACGTTGAGGCTGGCGAGGACGGCAAGGGTCTGCCACCTGGGCGTTTCCTTGCGGGTGATTTGCTCCAGGAGCTTGTTCACGCGGTCGCCGCGAGCCTGCTGGAAAACATTTTTTGCCAGCGCGCTGATGAAGGCTTCGCCGCCACCGACCTTCGCCTTGTCCTCCCATGACTTGTCGTGCGTGACGCGCTCCAGCATCTCAACTTCGCGCAGCGCCAGGCCGCTGATGAGCGCGTCGCGGATGATGGCATTCGTGCCGGCGTTGCGGGCAAGCACGGCCATCGCGGCCTCGGCGGCGGGCTCCTTCGCCTGGCCGAGCGTGAAGGCGAGCTGGACCTGCGTGTAAACGTCCTTGGTGTCGGCCAATGAGACGAGCTTGAGCAGCACCTTGTCTTTGTCAGAGGTCTTTAACAGGCCGTCGGCCACGCGGATGGCGGCGGCGCGGACCTTGCCGTGCTTCTCCTTGGCGAGCGTAGCAATCAACGTGTCAGCATCCATCTGGCCCATGCCGTCGAGTGTCCAGAGGGCATGCAGGCGGGCGCGCGGGTCGGCGGCACCGAGGGCCATTTGCTTCAGCGGCGCAAGTGCGGCGGCGGACGGCTTCTCCACCAGCAGACGTTGCGCGGTGTCGCGCCACCAGCCATTCGCGTGCGTCAGCGTGTTGACGAGGTCGTCAGGCGCGGCGGACGCGAGCTGCGGCTTCGGACCGGGCGGCTTGCCAGTGTGGACGATGCGGTAGATGCGACCGCGTTTGATGACCTTGTCGAGACCGCGGTCCTCGGCCTGCTTGCGCAGGTAGCTCGTGAGGAAGACGCGGTGCTGGAGGATGCCGTGATACATGTCCACGAGGTAAAGGCAGCCGTCGGGTCCGGTGTAGGCGTTGACGGGGCGAAACAGCTCGTCGGTCGAGGTGAGAAACTCGGCTTCGTTGTAGGGATTCGTGCCGGTGAGGTCGCCATTCTTCTCCGTGAACACCATGCGACGGACGAAGTTTGCTGACGGCTCCGGGATGAAGGCATTGCCCTGGAACTCAGCGGGGAAATTGTCGCCGCGATAAATCACCGGGCCGCAGGTGGCGGTGTATTTGGCGAGTGTGCCGTCAGGCTTGAGCGTGGCAGCTTGGTAGCCGCGGTTGACACCGGGGTTCACGCGCGCGGGCCAGACGGTCTGGTCCTTCATCGGCTGCTGCGCGAGGCCAGCGGTCGTGCGGAAGAGTGGGTTGCGGAAATAATACTCACTGGGCACATAGTCGGTGCGGAGCTGGTCGGAGTTGGAGTTGTAGTAGGGGCGGCCCCAGTCATTCATCGTCAGCCCCCACTGCCCGCGCGACGTGGTGGCAGAGCGCTTCCACTCGTCGTCCACACGGCGGAAACGGGCGTTATGGTTCGCAGAGACAATCCAGTTGTCCATCATCCACGTCGGGCTGTTGCCGGTGTGCTCGGGGTTCTTGAAGCCGTTTGGCGCATATGCCTTGTCCACCATCACACGCGCGCCAGGCTTGAGGCCGGACTCGATGGGATACCAGAAGAGCGCGGGCGGCTCGCAGACCAGCACGCCGCCGTAGGCGAGGCAGAGCGCACGGGGCATCACGAGCTTGTCGAGAAAGACGGTCTTCTTGTCCATCTTGCCATCGCCGTCGGTGTCCTCCAGCACGCTGATGCGGTTGATGGGTTCCATCTCGCCCGCCGCGGTGGGCGTGTTCATGTAGCTGGGCATCTCTACAACCCAGAGGCGACCGTCGGCGTCCCACTGCATCGCGATGGGCGTCTCGATGAGCGGGTCGGCAGCGACGACTTCGATGCGAAAGCCCGGCGGGAGCTTGAAGGTCTTGAGTGCGTCGGTGGCGGAAAGCGGCGGGTTCGCGGGGATTTTTTCCTTGGGCACGCGCGACTCTTGCTTTTCGCCGGGTTTGTCGCCGCTTTGCGCGAGCGCCAGGGCGGCGGTAAGGAACAACACGGACAGAATGCGGGGCAACATGGTTTTCGAGGTCACAGTTTCAGCAAAAAAGACACCGCGCCAGACCGACACGACGTGCGGGAAGTTACCGGGAAGTGCGGATGGTGCAAGACTGCGGAGCGCGGCGGAGCCCGGTCACTTCGCCAACGCCAGCGCCACGGCGCCAGCCACGGCAATGACCGCCCCAATGGTCGAGCGCCGCGAGGGCTGCTCCTGCTCCAGCCAGCGCGCGAAGGGCATCACCACCAGCGGGGACAGCGCAACGATGGGCAGCACAACGGCGGAGGGCGTCGTCTTGAGCGCCCATTGATAGCAGCTCACACCGAGCGTCGGACCCGCAAGCGCGTTGAAGACAATCCACTTGCCGGACCTGCGCCACTTCTCCGCCGTGGACATGTCGCCGGGCGAAGCGACGGCTTCGGCACGAGCGAGAAGGAACTGCCGCTTCACCACTAGCAGCGCAAGGCCGGAGATGATGACGCCCCCGATGATGCGCTGATAAGCCGCCGTGATGCCGTCCATCGGCTGGTCGGCGAGGCGGCACAGCTCATACGCCTTGCGGCTCAGGACCACACCCCCGCCCTGCCCTATCGCCCCCAGCACCGCGAAGAAAATGCCGATGCCGAACTGCCGCCGTTGCTCGTGCGTCTCGTGTGTCGGCGCAAGAGCCACCGCCACGCCCGCGAGAATCACCGCCCCGCATAGCATCTGTGCCGCTGACAACGTCGTGCCCAGCCACAGCCACTCGACCAGTCCGGCAAACGGCGCGGCCAGGCAATGCACGATGAGAATCGTCAGGCGCGAACCAAGGCGCGGGTAAGCTTGAAATAGCGAGACATCCCCCAGCCCAAAGCCGATGCAGCCGCTCAGGATGAAGATATAAAAACCGTTGCCCGCCAGCCCCGCGCCGAACGCGTGCGCCATCGCCGCGAGGAAAAGCGTTGCCAAGCAGAGCCGCCAGAAGTTCGCCTCCGTGCCGCCCATGAGCTTGGCCACCCGCGCGCCGGAGACGGCGGAGAAGGAGAACAGGATGGTTGCGAGGACGGCACCGAGCACGGGGCGTGGTGGTAGGGCCCACCCGCCGGGAAGTCACGCGAATTGTCCCAGCCCGGACTCGCTTCGGCAGCCGCCGCGCGCCTGAGTAAAACCTTTACCTCGTCGCCATTTGCCGGTAACAACCGCGTCGTTCCACCTGATGTTCGCGGAACCTTTGACAGCAACGCCATGAGCCGGGAAATGCAGCTACAGCGCTGGGAGCTGAAATACATCATCCCAGAGACCACCGCCCAGGCGATCCGCCGCTTCGTCAGCGCCTACACGGTGCTGGACGATTACGGGGTCGGCAAGCCGGACAACTCGTATCCCATCCACAGCCTCTATCTGGATTCTGAGGCACTTACGATTTACTGGCACACGATCAACGGGAACAAGAACCGCTTCAAACTCCGCCTGCGCTTCTACGACAACGAGCCGGACTCGCCAGTCTTCTTCGAGATCAAGCGCCGGATGAACAACGCCATCCTCAAGCAGCGCGGCGGAGTGCGACGCAAGTCGGTGGACTACATCCTCTCGGGCCACCTGCCCCAGCCCGACCACCTCGTCAAAAAAGGCAACCCCAGGGAACTCGTCGCCCTTCAGCGCTTCAGCCAGTATCTCAAGGAATACAAGGCCGTCCCCAAGGCCCACATCCACTATCTCCGCGAGGCGTGGGTCAGCCCCTACGACAATTCGCTCCGCGTCACCTTCGACCGCAACGTGCTCATCTCCGCCGAGCCGACGGCGCGCCTGGAAACCGCCCAGATCAACCCGACGTGCGTCTTTGGCAAGGACGTGGTGCTCGAGTTCAAGTTCACCGGCCGCTTCCCGGACTTCCTCCGCGAGTGCGCGCGCGTCTTCGGCCTCACCACCACCACGGCCGCCAAATACGCGGACGGCATCGCGCTCAAGGGCGAAAAATATTTTGGCTGGCACAATGCCGTGCAGCACATGCGCACCAAGCAGGCCCTCGAGGTCTTCGACGACTCGCATCTGGTCATCGAAGACGTGCGCGCCACCAAGACCGTCATCTGAGCATGACCCTCCGACATCCGGCCCGACCTGATCGGGAAAGTTTTTCCTCGTAATCCTGTTTCCAATCCTAATTCTTTCTCCCATCGCTTAACCAACCAACACGCAACGCATGAACGAGTGGATTTTTTTTCAAGGTGACACCTCGCTGGCCCCGCCGAACATCCCGGCCGTCGTCCTGGGCCTGCTGCTTTCCTTCCTCCTAGGCCAGACCCTGGCGTGGACCTACATGCTCACGCACTCCGGTCTGAGCTACTCGCGCTCATTCGTCAACGCCCTCGTCGTCACGCCTGTCATCGTCTCGCTCGTGATGACCGTGCTGTCGAACAACATCGTCACCGCGTTCGGCATGATGGCGGTGTTCGCCATTGTCCGCTTCCGTAACATCTTGCGTGACACGCTCGACACCACATTTGTGCTGACCTCGATCTTCATCGGCATGGGCTGTGGCACGCAGAAGTTCTCCACCACGGTGGTCGGCGCGCTGATTATCTTCGCGCTGATGATTTATCTCTGGTTCACGAACTTCGGCGCGCGGCACCGCTACGACCTCATCCTGAACCTCCACTGGGCGCGTTCACCGGGTGAGTTGATGGAGTTGAGCAACATGCTCAGCCGTCATTCCCGCCGGGTGCATCTCGCCAGCCAGCGCTCGCATCAAGGTTACGAAGGCGTGGATTTCTCCTTCCGCCTCCTGCTGCGTGATCCGGCCCGGGCCGACGAACTTGTGGCCGAGGTTCAAGCGCTCGAAGGGGCGTCGCAAGTGACCACGCTCAAAGCCGAGGACGAGTCAGAGCTCTGACCTGCGGGCCGCAAGCGGCCTCCACTTCAAACTAGGCGCGGAGCACCCTCCGCGCCTTTTGCTTTTGGGCCAATCAGGTTACGCCCGCACGCTTTGGGCAACGAGGTCAGAAACCGGGCCCAGGAGACCGGCCCGTGAATCTGCCGCCGGCCGGGTCGTGAGCAGCGCGCACGTCAGGTGAGCCACGGGCTCGTGCCAGACCACCGTGCCCGTGGCACCGAAGTGGCCGAACGTGCCCCGGGCACAGGTTTGGCCGAATGCCCTTGGCTCCACCAGCCAGCCCAAACCCCAAGCCTGGTTGAGCCCTTCCGTCTGCACCGACCGCATCGCCAACCGGGTGGCTGCGGTCCAAGGCCGGTTCTCGGTGGCAACGAACTGCTCAATGAAGCCCGCTAGATCCCGCACCGTGGCATGCGCCCCGCCCCACGGCACTCCGAGGTTGCGCCAGTAGGTGCTGTTCCAGTCCCAGTCGCTGGCCACATCCACCTGGCACAGCGCGGTGTCGGAAATCTTGCGGCCCCCCAAGCCCAGCGACGTGGCCGACAGCTTCAACGGGCCAAACACGCTGGCCGCCAGAAAGGCCGGGAGACTCTGGCCACTGATCCGTTCCACCACCGCCCCGGCCAGCAGGATGCCCATGCTTTGATAACTCACCCTCGTCCCCGGCCGGAAGAGCAACTCCGTCCGATACGTTCCCGCCACGAACTCGCTCAAGGGCGCATGCCTTTGCCGCAGCTCGACATTCTCCGGCAGCATGTCCGGCAGACCGGACGTGTGCGTGAGCAGGTGTTGAATCGTAACGGCTGCCCGCTCCCCGCCACGAAACTGCGGCAGATACTTCTGCACGGGATCGGCCAGCTTTAATTCGCCCTGGTCCAGCAACAACAAGACGGCGGAGGCCGTCATCGGCTTGGTGGGCGAGGCGATCAAAAACGGCGTGTTAACCGCTGCCCGCCCATAAGCGCGGACAAACTCAAACGCTCCGCGACGGACCACCAAGGCCGCCGACCACACAGCCCCGCTCGCGACCTGTTCCGCAATCAAACGGTCCGCCTTTTCCAGCAGTGCAGCATCGCAGCCGGACGGGCGCAAAGAGGACGGGGTCGCGGCTGCCGTCTCGGTTGCGTCTTGAACCAGCGCTGCCCCGGCCAGAGCGGTGCCTCCGACAAACTTGCGACGTGTGGAATGAGCATTCATGCAGCGGTTTTGAAATTTATCGAGTCGTGATACGCCTTGCCGGCCTTGAAGCAAGCCACAACCCGGCTTCGCTCAGAAAACCCCGTCGGCCCAGCCTGGGTCCGAAACTAATCGAATACGCCCGCCATGCATCGCGTTGATTGACTGATGCGAAACAGAGCAGCCAGTCATCCGCCACTTCTTCGACACGGTTTCACCCTGATCGAGCTGCTGGTGGTCATTGCAATCATCGCCATTCTCGCCGGCATGCTCCTGCCAGCACTCGCCAAGGCCAAGTCCAAGGCCGTCGGCAGCCAATGCCTGAACAAGCACAAACAAATCGCCCTGGCCTACAAGCTCTACACGGATGACTACGATGGCGTGCTGGTGCCGTTCGACTCGCCGGGCTTCCCTTCCACCCCCGCGCTCGTCGTGCGCAACCCCGCCACGCCGAACACCTGGTGGCCGGACCAGCTCAAGCGCTTTCTGGTGGCTGACAAACTGCTGTTCCAATGCCCCAAGCAACCCCAGAACTGGACCTCGAATGATTTTGGCATCGGCCTGAGCCTGCCGGAATTGGGATGGACCGGAGCTAACCGGGTCCGGGAAATAAATGTGAACAAACCCGCCGAAACAGTGGTGTTTGCGGATTCCGCCTTCCTTGCTCCGAACACCTGGCAAACTCAGACTGACCCTGCGCTATGGGTGGGAATCCAAGGTTCCGCCGTCAACCCGAACGAGCGAATCAGCTTCGACACTCCGGCCCCGGGCAGCAGTTGGGCAACGGGTTTTACCCGGCGCGTCATCAGCCGTCACGAAGGCAGGACGAGCACTGGGTGGGTTGATGGTCACGCGGAAATCACCCTGACCCGCTCGCTCGGATTTCTCGTGCCCGGCACCGCCACCGCCAATGCCGTTGGGGCCTCGGAGGCCAAGTGGGACTTGCAGTAGCGTTTGTGCCACCGCCCTGACGACAGAAATCCTCACCCCAGCCGGAACTCGATCATCATGCTTCCCTGCCTCTCATCCTTCCACCCCGACCGCCGCCAATTCATCCGCACCGGCTCGGCACTGCTGGCGCTCCCGTGGCTCGAAAGCCTCGCCGGTGCCGCCGCCTCCGCGCCGCCAAAGCGCATGGTCAGCATCTGCACGAACTTCGGACTCTACGGCCCGTCGTTCTTCCCCGAGCAAGCCGGGCGCGATTACCAACCGAGCGAATATCTGAAGGTGCTCGGTGATTTGCGCAGCCAGTTCACGGTCTTCTCCGGCATCGCGCACCCGGAGATTGGCGGCGATCACGCGTCCGAAGCGTGTTTCCTCACCAGCGCCAAGCATCCCACCGCCGGCGGCTTCCGCAACAGCGTCTCGCTCGACTTCGTCGCCGCCAAGCACGTTGGCACCGCCACGCGCTTCCCGTTGCTCACGCTCTCCACGCAGGACGGCAGCCCGCTCACGCACACCACCAGCGGCGCGGGTGTGCCGGCGCTTTACAAGCCTTCCGAGATTTTCGCCCGCCTCTTCCTCGCCGGCAAAGCCCGCGACATCGAACTCGAACTGGCCCGCCTCAAGCGCGGCCAGAGCGTGCTCGACCGCATGGGCGAACGCTTCGCCGCCCTCAAGCCCCGCCTCAGCGCCCACGACCAGCAGCAGGTCGCCGACTACGCCGAGGCCGTCCGCGACATGGAGAAGCAGCTCCACGCCGACGAAGCCTGGGTGCAGAAGCCCAAGCCCGTCGTCGAGGCCGAGCCGCCTTCCGACGCCCTCGACCGCAGCGACAACATCGGCCGCGCGCGCATCATGCTGAACCTCGCCAAGCTCGCCTTGCAGACGGACTCCACCCGCGTCGTCACCGTCTTCATTCGCGGCATGGACCTGAAGCCGCCCATCGAAGGCATCTCCGAGGACCACCACGGCCTTTCCCATCACGGTCGCAATCAGGCGAAGATTGACCAGCTCCGCATCATCGAGCGCGCAAAGATGGCTGTCTTCCGCGACTTCCTCGCCGCCTTGCGCGACACAAAGGAAGGCGCCACCACCTTGCTTGATCAAACGCAGGTGCTCATCGGCAGCAACCTCGGCGACGCCAGCAGCCACAACACCAGCAACCTCCCCATCCTCCTCGCGGGCGGCGGCTGGAAGCACGGCCAGCACATCGCCGGGGACCGCAAGAACAACACGCCGCTGGGCAAGCTCTTCGTCAGCATGCTCCAACGCCACGGCGTCGAGACCGACCGCTTCGGCACGGGCATCGGAACGATGGATGGCTTGGTGTGATAGGCTGACTTTAGGGACCACAGAGACACGATGAACACAGAGGAGTTGTCTTCTGCCTGCTCTCTGTGTTCATCGCGTCTCTGTGGTCCAAACCCCGTTTACTGCTTCCCGGAATGAAACCAGTTCTCCTCCTCTGCGTCCTCGCGCAGCTCGCTGTCGCTCAAGACGCCGCTTCCACCTTCTCCTCACGCGTCCAACCGCTGCTCAAGACCTACTGCACCGAGTGTCACGCGGGTGCGAAGCCCAAGTCCGGTGTCCAGCTTGCCGGCCCGCGCACGGCCGACCAGCTCGCCGCCGAGCGCGACCAGTGGTTCCGCGTGCTCGATGCGCTCGAAGCCGGCACGATGCCGCCGAAGGATGAAAAGCAGCCCACGCCCGCCGAGCGTGCCGCATTGGTCGCGTGGCTGCGCGACGACTTCACCAACGCCCTACTCGCCCGCCAGCGCGCCGATGGCCGCAGCAAGCTCCGCCGCCTCAGCCGCACCGAATACGCCAACACCATCTTCGACCTCTTCGGTGTGAAGCCGTCCGTCGGCCTGAACCTCCCCACCGACGGCCGTGTGGACGGCTACGACAAAGTCGCCGCCGCGCTCCCGCTCTCCGCGTCCGGTGCCGCCGGCTACTTCAAGATGGCCGATGACATCCTCGCGCGGATGCTCCGGCCCATTCCCAAGACGCCGCCCAAACCCCGCGTCACCAAGAAGGCCACGACCGACTTCGACGACGTGCTTGGCGACAAGAAGCCCGAGCCCAGTGCCGGCGGTTTGCAACCGCCGTCCACCGCGTCCGTCAGCCCCTTCGACCCCGCGCGCACCGTCCGCGCGATTGCCTTCGGCAGCGAACAGTCGAAAGGCCACATCCTCGAACTCCCCGACGGCACCAAGGTCAGCTTCAACACCGACACCACCTCCGGCCCCTTGCGTGGCTTCGGCGGTCCGCGCAACCCCGGCGTCCACCGCCTGCGCCTTTCCGTTTACGCCTACCAGACGGACAAGCCCCTGCCTTTCGGCATCTTCGCAGGGCACACGGGCGCTTATCCGCAAATCATCGAACTCGTCGCCGTGCTCGAAGCTCCGCCCGGCAAGCCGACCGTCCTCGAAACCGAAATCTATCTCCGCACCAGCGATCTCAACGACCTCGCGCCCATCAACGACAACTTCCGCCTCATCCCCTTCGGTCTCGGCGTGCCGGTGCCGAAGAACACGCAAGCCAGCGCCTGCCGCGCGCCCGGCTTGGCCGTGCAGTGGGTGGAAATCGAGGAGCCGGAGTTGCCGCTTGCCGGTGACCGCTGGATCCGCGCCGACTTCCGCGCCGCGCTGGCCGGTGGCTTGCAGAACCGCGATGTGTTCATCAAGGCCGCTGAAGCCACGTTCAAGCGCATCACCCCGCGCCTTTTCCGCCGTGACCCCACGGCCGAAGAACTCACCCGGCTCAACCTCCGCTTCGCCGAGCAGCTCGATGTGGGCGTCACCGCCGACAACGCCCTGCGCGACTGCGTCGTAGAGCTGATGACCGCCCCCGACTTCCTCTGCATCGTCGAGCAACCCGGCCCGCTCAACGACTTCGCCCTCGCCTCGCGCCTCGCCTACTTCCTCTGGAATTCCACGCCGGACGAAGCGCTCTTGGCCGTGGCGCGCGAAGGCAAATTGCGTGACGGCGCGGTGCTCGCCGCGCAAACCGAGCGCCTCCTCAAAGACCCGCGCGCCAGCCGCTTCGTGGACGACTTCACCGACCAATGGCTCGGCCTGCGCGCGATTGATGACACCTCGCCTGACAGCAAGCTCTACCCCGAATACGCGAAGAACGACCTGCTCAAGCGCTCCAGCGTGCAGGAGACGCGCGCCTTCTTCCGCCGCGTGCTGGACGAGAATTTGAGTGTGCGTGAGTTCGCCGCCGCGAACTGGACCTTCGCCAACGAATCGCTGGCCAAACACTACGGCCTGCCCGGCATCACCAGCCTCGCGCTACAAAAGGTAAGCCTGCCCGCTGATTCCGCCTACGGTGGCCTGTGGACCCAGCCCGCTGTGTTGAAAGTCACCGCGAACGGCACTTACACCTCGCCCGTGAAGCGTGGTGTGTGGGTCGCCGAGCGCTTGCTGGGCACCCCCATTCCGCCCCCGCCACCTAACACGCCGGCCGTGGAGCCGGACATTCGCGGCGCGAAGACCTTGCGCGAACAACTCGCCCTCCACAGCAGCCAAGGCTCCTGCGCCGCCTGCCACGCGAAGTTCGACCCGTATGGCTTTGCGCTGGAGAGCTTCGATGTCACCGGCAGTTACCGGAAGAACTACCGCGTCCTCAACCCCGAGCGCAAATCCGGCCCCTGGTGGACCGACGGTCTCGCCGTGGATTGCAGCGGCAAGACCCCGGCCGGCCAGACCTTCAGCGACATCCGCGAGCTGAGGAAAGTTATCGCCCAAAACCCCGCCCAACTCGCGCGCGGCGTCACGCGCCACCTCGTCACCTACGCCACCGGCGCGCCCGCCACCCGCCTGGACCAGCCGGCCATCGACGCCATCGTGACCGCCAGCGCCAAAGACAACCACGGCCTCCGCTCCCTCATCCACGGGATCGTTCAAAGCGAGCTCTTCCGCTCGAAGTAAAACGGAGCGCGAAGGCCCACGTTCTCCTGAATCGCCCTCCACCACGCTCCGTCCGAACTTCACCTCGTTGTCAGGGCTGGCTAGCGGCTCACCGGGGCCTTTCTGAATGAGAAGAATCTATCCGGGTTGTGACGAGTTCCGCCGCCTCAACATGT
This sequence comes from uncultured Verrucomicrobiota bacterium, assembly GCA_903863315.1. Taxonomy (GTDB): domain Bacteria; phylum Verrucomicrobiota; class Verrucomicrobiia; order Limisphaerales; family SXTU01; genus SXTU01. The sequence continues at coordinate 12,078 of CAIPBN010000431.1, forward strand.
CGCGTCGCGGCTTCGTCCACGCCGGCATGCTCGGCACCGCCGGCCTGACACTTTCCAATCTTCTCCGCGCCGAGGCGCAGGCCAAGCCCGGTTCCGCCAAGCGCCAGAACTCCGTCATCATCCTCTACCAGCGCGGCGGCCCGCCGCAGCACGAGACCTGGGACCCGAAGCCCAACGCGCCCAGCGAGTTTCGCGGCGAGTTCAACCCCATCGCCACCAGCGTCCCCGGCATTCACATCTGCGAGCACCTGCCCTTGTCCGCGAAGGTCATGGACAAGTTCGCCATCATCCGCAGCATCTCCCACCGCAAGGAAGACGGCGGCGTGGACCACTCCAACGGCGACCAGATCGTCTTCACCGGCAAGAAATACGGGCCGAACGAAAGCATCAACGCGCACCCGAGCATCGGGTCCATCGTGGCCAAGCAGCTTCAGCATCAGAACCCCTCGCTGCCGGCCTACGTGATGATTCCCAAGATGATTCCCGGCACCGGCTCCGCCTACCTCGGCTCGAAGTGCCTGCCCTTCGAGACCGGCGTGGACCCGGCGAATCCCGGCCCCTTCGCCCTGCCGAACTTCACGCTCACCGAGGGCCTCACCGTCAACCGCCTCACCGACCGGCGCGGGCTCGTCGAGGGCCTCGACCGCGTGCGCCGCGAGATGGATGCCAACGGCGAGATTCAGGCCGTGGACGACTTCACCCGTCAGGCGTGGGACATCCTCGGCAGCGACGCCGCGCGCAAGGCCTTCGACCTCGACGCGGAACCCGCCGCCCTCCGCAACCGCTATGGCTTCACCACCCAGTTCCGCAGCCGCGTGCGCGCCGGTGGCGACGCCCCCGGCTGGACGCAGCGCGTGCTCCTCGCGCGCCGCCTCGTCGAGGCCGGCGTGCGGCTCGTCACTGTGGATCTCCGCTGGTGGGACACGCACGAGGATAATTTCTGGTCCATGAAGGAATGCTTCCTCCCGCGCTTCGACCAGTGCTACTCCGCGCTCATCGAGGACCTGCACCAGCGCGGGATGCTCGACACCACGATGGTTCTGGCCTGGGGCGAGCACGGCCGCACCCCTCGCATCAACGCGGCAGCGGGTCGCGACCACTGGGGCAACCTCATGTCCATCGCCATGGCCGGCGGCGGCATCAAGGGCGGCCGCGTCGTCGGCGCCTCCGATGCGAAGGGCGCGGAACCCGTGGACGCGATGAAAATCCCCCACGACGTCCTCGCCACCCTCTACCGCCACCTCGGCGTGGACACGACCGTGGACTACCTCGATCACCAAGGCCGCCCCTTCCCCGTCCTCTCCCACGGCGCTCCGATTGACGAGCTGTTCGTGTGAAGCGGTCCCGCTTCACCGCGCAGCGGTGGTCACTGAGGTAAATCCCCGAATCACCCGCACGAAGGGCTGGACGGTGGACTGGTTGTAGCCCAGGACGAAGTCGTAGATGCCGGGCTGGTTCGCGGGAGCGGGGAGGAAGCAGCGCACGATGCCGCGCAGGTCTTGCTGGCCTTCCCGGCTGTCGAACGTGATGCCGAGGTGGGGCGCGAGGGTGAGGCGGCCGTCGTCGCCCACTTGGACGCGCTGGAAGTGGACGGCGCTGGCGGTGGCCTCCAGCGGCTCGGTGAGGAAGAAGATTTGCCCGTCCGGCGCGGTGAAGATGATTTCGCTCGGGCGCTTGAACTCGATGGGGCGGATGTCTTCACCGCCCGGCGTGCGCAGGCGGAGGCCGTCCACGAAGCGGCGCTGGGCCAGGCTGTAGGAGTAGAGCGCGCCGTCCTGCGTCATGAGCACGAGGAAGCGGTTGCACGGGGTGAGCACCAGGTGCCCCTCGACCGCGCGCTCGTGGTCGAGCTTCGGCAGGGAGAAGCCGTAAAGCCCGCGCAGGCCGTTACGCTCGGAGACTTCGTAGAGGAACACCTTGGCGTCGAGGTTCGCGGGGCCGGTGGCGGGGTCTTTCAATTCGTTAATCAACTGCTTGCGAATCGAGCCGCTGGCGGCAAAGACCTCTTGCCGCACGCTGCCGTCCGCCGCGCTCCAGACCAGGCGGCTGCGCACGGTCTTCAGCGCGAAGCAGCGGCTCAGGTGCGCGCTGGTCTGGCTGGCCGTCGAGTTGGTCTGGCCGGTCCCGAGCCGGTGCGGGTCGAACAACTCCACGCCGGTGGAGAACGCGTCCGCGCCGCGACCGTCCAGCCCGTAGCCCGCGTCCAGCAGGCGTCCGCCAAACACGGGCAGCAGGCCGTCAATCTTCTTCATGGAGGTGCGCGCGTGGCCGTCGGTGCTGCTCTGGACGAGCCGGGCGTTGAAGAGGTCGGAGGTCATCGTGGGCAGGGCTTTGCCGCCCTTGGCGTAGAGGATACGCGAGAGGCCGGTGTAGCCACTGAGGTAGAGCCATTGTTCGTCGCCGTCCCGGACCCACGCGGAGTTGTAGGGACCAAGGCCCGCGCGCACGGGTGCCTGCGGCGGGAGGAAGGTCTTGGTCACCGTCTTGCTGGTCGCGAGCGTGGAGAAATCGAGCACAGATAGCGGATAGCCGGCATACTCGCACACGGCGATGGCTTTGCCCGGCTCGCCGGGAATCGGGGTGACGAGGAAGGCCGGGCCCATGCTCGCGCCGCCGGTAAGGGAGGCGGCGAGCGGGCCTTGCGCGGCTGGGGCGGCACGCAGCTTCGCGACGAGGTCGTAACGCACGGTCAGGAGGCCGGGCGGCGCGCCATCGTAGGTGGGGAACGCGCCCTTGCGCTCGGCGCGGAGGGTCAGGCCTTCGATGCGGTCCATCAGGAGCAAGCGCACGGAGGCGCGGGGAATGGTGACCTCGCCCTGGGAGAAGCGGATGAGGTTCCGCCCGCCGCCGGTGCCGGGGTTCAGCTCGCGGCCTTTGGGAATGCCCTGCACGGTGACGAACTGCGTGGGCGGAAGGCGGCGGCCGTCCTTTGTCGTCGTGTCGGACACGGAATTGACTTCGCCGAAGAAACGCGTGTTCCCCCGCTCGTCGAGGTCCAGCCGCCACGGGCCGCCTTCATACTTGGTCCCGGCGTTGACGATGAACAACCCCGCGTCCGTGACGCTGACCACGCCGAGCTTGCGCACGTCGGCATCGGGCTTGGGCGGGGCTTTGTAGAAGGCGTGCTGCGCCGTCTCCCAGCTCCCCACGTGCAGGCGAACGTCCGCCTCGAAGGCCGTGGCGTCCGACCAGTCCTGCGGGATGGAGAAGACGCCGCCGAGTCGTCGACGATGCGCGTTGCCGGGGTCGCCGTTGGTCAGTGTGTCGTTGCACATGGTGAAGAACACGCGGCCCCGGGTGCAGGAAACCTTGCAGAGGTTGTCGTTCAACATGCCCAGGCCGGCGGGCACAAACTTCTGAAAGTCGAGCCGCACCGGCGGCTGCTCGAACTTCTTCGTGTGCGGATTGAAGCGCACCACATAGGCCCCGCCGCCCTCGACGCGCCAGTAGATTCGCCCTTGGTCGTCGGAGTCTATCTCGCCCTTCTGTCCCAGATCACCGTCACCGGCCCCGAGCATGTTCGCGCCGCTGGGGGCTTTCTCGTTGGTGAC
>CAIPBN010000432.1 GCA_903863315.1 uncultured Verrucomicrobiota bacterium
CCGGATGGAAGATCCAGCGTGCCCATGTCCACCTGAATGTTCCCGGCATTGGTGAAGGCGATGCTGCTGCCAATCGAGCCGAACCCCGCGCCGGCGGATTTGCGCAACGTGCCGGCATTGTGGAAGGAAACCGTCCCAAGGTTTTGGGCGAAGTTGCCGTCCATCTGGAGGTCAATAGTCCCGCCGGGCTGGTTCTGGAGGTGGGCGGTCCTAAAAAGCCAGGTGCCGGGGCCGGTGTTGGGCCAGCGGATCAGGCCGTAGTTGGTGAGGGATCCACCCGTGAAGATCTTCGAAGCATCCCCGCCGAAGTCGAGCACGCCATTGGTGGCCACGGTCAGTTCACCGGCCAGCACGCCGCCCATCCAGCGCATAACGCCGTAAAGCTGGTTGCTGATCGTGAGCGTGCCGGCGGTGAACATGAAGTTGGTGTTGATGATCGGACCGTTGATGACAGGGGCACCACCGGCGACGCCGTAGAAGCCAGGGCCGGTGAAGGTGTGCCCGGGATTGAAAGTGAAGGTGCCGTTCTGGAGTTCGATGGCCGCGCCGGTCGCAACGTTGAAGGTGCTGCTGCTGGTGAAACCGTCGGGGAACTGGAACTTGCCGCTGAGCACCTCAACCAGTCCCGCATTAGTGAAGGCGACGCCGCTGCTGAGCGCGCTGATGCCTGCGCCAGCGGATTTGCGCAGCGTGCCGGCATTGTGGAAGGAGAACGCACCGAGGTTCTGCTGGAGCGCGGTGTCCATCTGGAGATCGATGAGGCCCCCGGGCTGGTTCTGGAGGTGGGTGGTTCTGAAAGTCACGGAGCCGGGGCCGGTGTTCGGCCAGCGGATCAGGCCGTAATTCGTGAGGGAGCCGCCAATGAAAATCTTCGAACCATCCCCGCCGAAGTCGAGCACGCCGTTGGTGGCGACAGTCAGCACGCCGGCCAGGTAGCTATTGCTCCACAACAGCGTCTGGATGCCCGCCCCGCCCCCCAAGGTGAGCGAGCCGAAGTCAGCGCCCGCGCTCACTGTCACTGCGTAAGTGCCGTCGGTGTTGATGAGGACAGTATCGGTCGCCCCCGGCACTTGTCCGCCGCTCCAGTTGGCGGCCACGCTCCAATCGCCCCCTCCTGTGTTCAGCCACACCCTGGTGGCTGCGTTAGTCAGTGAGGGTTGCAGCGCCCAAAACAAATAGAAACACACTCCGCAGCGCCAGATGGTTCGGCGTGTTCGATGCAGAGCTTGAGGTGCGGACAGTTGATCATTCATGGGCGAGGCACGCTGGAAGCAGTGTTAAAGGGATCAGAATTGACTGACCCATAGCAGCACTCCTGGAGTTGGTAAAGCCCACCTTTGGCGAGGCACCCTTCCGCCAAGGCGAGGCTTGCCGACGCGCAAACATCTGTCCAAGACTCCCACGTGGCTGCCATCTCAACCTTGCGACGTCTGCGCCAGCGGCTGCCGATTTACGGTGCCCTCCTCGTGCTTGCGGGCTTGCTTGGTTGCACCACCACGAAGCCGGGGGCGCTGCTGAAACGGCAGGGCGATGAAATCATTGTCGCTGGCCAGCTCTTCCACACGGGCACGCGTGCGGTCACCTGGATGGATCCCGGCGGCTACGATGCCTACCGGGTGGAGCGGCGGTTTGCCGCTTTCGATCAGTCTTCCTGGGAAACCTCCAAGGTGGCGGTGGCCACGCTCAAGACGCCCAACCGCTACGGCCTGCGCCAGGACGGGCTGACACCAGAGCAGCTTGAGCGTGTCCGCGGCGGTGGTTGGGAGCTGCCGCTGCTGCGCGACAAGGTGGATCAGTTCGTCCTGCACTTCGACGCCGCCGGCACCAGCCGGCAATGCTTCAACGTCCTGCACGATCACCGGTGCCTGAGTGTCCATCTCATGCTCGACCTCGACGGCACCATCTACCAGACGCTCGACCTCAAGGAACGCGCGTGGCACGCGACCACCTCCAACACCCGCAGCATCGGCATCGAGATCGCCAACATCGGTGCGTTTGCCCCCGGGCAGCAACGAATGTTTGAGGAGTGGTATCAGCGTGACGACACCGGCTGGCCGCGCGTGGTCGTTCCCACCCGCTTCGGTCCGGCGGGCATCCACACGCCAAACTTCGTTGCCCGGCCAGCCCGCAAGGAGCCCGTGCAGGGTGTCGTGCAAGGACGGACGCTGCAACAATACGACTTCACGCCTGAGCAATACGCCGCGCTCGTCAAACTCACGGCCACGCTCTGCAAGGTGTTTCCCAAACTCCGGTGTGACTATCCCCGGGATGCGGATGGCAAGCTGGTTCTCGGCAAGCTGCCGGACGACGCGCTGAACCAGTATCAAGGCGTCCTGGGCCATTATCACATCCAGTCGAACAAGGTGGACCCCGGCCCGGCGCTGCAATGGGAGCGCGTCATCGGCGGCGCGCAGAAACTGCTGCGATGAAGCACTTCAAGGCCATCGCGGCCATGTCCCTCAACCGAGTGATTGGCGACGGGAACCGCATCCCCTGGCATCTGCCCGAGGATTTCAAATGGTTCAAAGCCACGACACTGGGCCATGTGCTGGTGATGGGACGGAAGACTTTTGAGTCCATCGGCAAGCCATTGCCGGGTCGGGACACCATCGTGCTCACTCGCGCAGAGAGCTGGACGCATCCGGGTGTGCGCACGGCTGCCAGCCTTGCCGACTTGGTGCCGATCATCGGGGATCGCACGGCCTTCATCTGCGGGGGGGCGCAA
>CAIPBN010000433.1 GCA_903863315.1 uncultured Verrucomicrobiota bacterium
AGGCACGATCCTCAGCCCACCTTGAAACACCTCCGCGACACGGTCCGTTCCGTTTGCCAGGAGTTTGGCGGGGACGAGTCGCGCGTGGTGCTCTGTGGCTTCTCGCGCGGCGCGATTGCCTGCAATTTCCTTGGCCTGCACGATGATGCGACCGTCGGGCTTTGGCGCGGCTTCTTTGCCTACAGCCATTACGATGGCGTCCGCCCGTGGCCGTATCCGGGATCGGACCGCGCCGCCGCGCTGATCCGCCTGCAGCGCCTGGGCAGCCGGCCGCAATTCATCTGCGGCGAGGGGGCAAACGCGGCGGAGACGGAGAAGTATCTCCGGCCCTTGCTGCCTGAGGCGAAGCTCACCTTTGCCAGCACCGGCTTTCGCAATCACAATGACGCGTGGATTCTCCGCCCGAGCGCCGCGCGCGAACAGGCGCGGCAATGGCTGAACGCACTCACCCAAGTTCCGTGAGGGTTTGCCCCCGCCCATCCACGACACAAAACCGTTTGAAGCGCGTCCGCGAGCCACAGTCCAAACGCGACTTGTTGGTTTTGGAATGGCTATGACGAGCAGACTCTTCACCTGCGGCTTCTGGGCGTGGTTTCTGGGTTGCAGCACGACCGTGATTGCGGCGGCCGACGCCCCGCCTCAGGCCTTCTTCGCGGAGCACTGCGTCCGCTGCCACGGGGAGAAGCAGCAAAAGGGCGAGTTCCGCGTGGACACGCTGCCCACCGACTTCACCGAGCTCGGCCAGGCCCAGCGCTGGGCGGAGGTGCTCTTCCGCATCAACTCCCGCGAGATGCCCCCCAAGAAGGAGCCCCAGCCCAAGGCCGCCGAACTGGGCAAGGTCGTGGACTGGATCTCCACCCGCATCAAGGAAGGCGAGGCAGCGCGCATGGCCAAGCGCGGCCCCGTGGCACACTATCGTCTCAGCCGTGAGGAATACGGTCACACCGTTTACGACCTGCTCGGGGTGTATTTCGATGTGAACCTGCCCGGCGCGTTCAATGAAGATCCGCGCTGGCACGGCTTTGAGCGCATCGGTTCGATGCTGTCGCTCTCGCCCTCGCATGTGGACCGCTACTTCAAGGCCGCCGAAGCTGTGCTGGACCGGGCGTTTCCCGAAGCCGCTGCCAAGCCGGCCAAGGGGCGGCGCGACGCCAATGAAGGACGCGGCAAGGGGCAGGCGGAACCGGGAGCCACCGACCGCGTGCGCTGGCCGATGTGGCCGGGCAATCGCCGGTCGGCCATGAGCACGACCCATCCTGGCACCTATCGGGTGCGGATTCAGTTGAGCGGCATGCAGCCCGCGCACGGCCGCACACCGCACCTGTCCATCTGGCACCAACAATTGAAACGTTCCGTCTTCGACCAGGACATCCTCGCGCCCGAGGACAAGCCCGTCGTCATCGAGTTCGAAGCGGACTTGTCCCCGGGCAGCTACGAACTCGTGCACGAGGTGCCGCGCGTGTTCAGCGACGTGGGCAATCACACCCTCAACGTGCTCAACGGAGGCGGCAGTGTCTTCACCAGCACGCGGGACATGAGCCGGCTGAACCCCACCGGCTACAAGCTCTTTGATGACGCGGGCCAAGCCATCCACCCGATGCTTATCGTGGACTGGGTCGAGTGGGAAGGGCCGCTCGTCAGCGAGGCTGATTTGAAAAAGCGCGATGGACTGGTGCCCAAGAAGGACGGCGACCTCGCCGAGGCGCGGACA
>CAIPBN010000434.1 GCA_903863315.1 uncultured Verrucomicrobiota bacterium
CCGGGCAGCACGATGAGCTTGGGACAGAGCTTGCGCGCCCGGACGGTGGGCATCGGCGTGAACACCCCGAACTTGCGCGCCTCATAGCTAGCCGAGGCGATGATGCCGCGCTTCTCTCCGCCCACCGCAACCGCCTTCCCGCGCAAGCGCGCGTCCGCCGCCTGCTCGACGGAGGCGAAGAAGGCGTCGGCGTCCAAGTGGACGATGGTGCGCATGCTGGGGACCGGGATAACACGGTGGGTCGGACAACGGCTGTCCCTCGCACTACCTAGCCCGGCGGACGACCAGCTTGAGCACGCCTTGGATGACGAGTTCGTGGGCCGGGATGATGTCTGGAAACTTCGGGTTCTCGGCCTTGAGGTAGGGCTTGGCTCCACGCAGCAGGAAGGTCTTCAGCGTGCTCTCACCGTCAATCAACGCCGCCACAACGTCACCGGGCTTTGGGGTTGCGCCATGCTCCAACACCACCAAGTCGCCCTCAACGATGTGCTTGCCGACCATCGAGTCCCCGCGCACTTCCAACGCGAAGGTCCGGGGCGTTGGTTTGAAGTTGAGCGTCCCGATGTCGATGGACACGCAGCCCTTGGCTTCCTGCGTGCGCTCTTGGGGGACGCCGGCAGGGATGGAGCCGAACACCGGGATGTCCGCTACACGATGGCGGTGTCGTTGCAGTGGGGAAACAACCTTCAACGCCCTGGCCTTGCCGTCGCTCGCTTCAAGAAAACCCTTCTGGCGGATTAACCGGAGGTGTTGGCGGACTGCATTGGTGCTGCGGAAGCCGAAATGATCCGCGATCTCCTGCTGCGTCGGGACAAGCCCGGCGCGCTCCTGTCTGCGCTGGATGAACTCGACGATCTGGTGCTGGCGGTTGGTCAACTCGGACATACTGCTCAAATAGGCAGCATGTCTGGAAATCCGTCAACGGGGAGTTGTTCACAACGGCGCTCGCTCACTCCCCACGACGAGCTCAAGCGGCTGCTTTTGATCACGGCTCTCGAACAGCCCTGTAGAATCGGGCTGGGGCGTTCGTGGCCTGGGTATCCAAGTAGTTCAACGCGCCATCTTGGCCAACAACTGTGGCGACCGTGCTCCAGTTCGCGAAGTTCGTGGAAGCTTGAATCAAGAAGCGGATGCCAGGTTCAGCTGCAAACGTCGCCTGAAACGCACCTCTGGCAGGCTTGGCTGGTTGGGCAAAGGATAATGGCATCACAGGCCTGATGAGCAGACGGACATTTCCAGCGTCGCCATTGTAACCGTCCACCACGATCTGATAGGACGTTCCGGAAATAGCACTCAAAATCAACGCAGCGCTCCTCGTCTGACTTTGCGCGTCATCACTGGCAGCGACAGAGGAGAGGCTGGACACAACAGATCCTGTGTATACTGCCAGCAGCGTGTCGAAATCGCTGCCAGCCGTGGATACAATGAACTGTCCGTTCCCGGGCGCTGTCCACGACCACCACACCGACTTGCCACCAGGGTTGCCCGCGTGGCTTGGTTCACCAGCTTCTTTCGTTGCGTTCAGGTTGGCTCCAAAGACGATGTTACTGTTTCCAGTGATGGAAATCCGGCTTGCGAAACTGTCGTTCACAGGCACAACGACAAGGGGCCTGACCAGCAC
>CAIPBN010000435.1 GCA_903863315.1 uncultured Verrucomicrobiota bacterium
CTGGAGGAGCTGGGCACCGACGGCATTCAGGTGACGGATGCGGGGCTCAAGCATCTGGCGAACTTGTCCAATCTGCGCTCGGCGTCGTTTTTCCACATTGCGTTTCCCGACAAGGGCTTCACCGGCGCGGGCTTTGCGGCGTTCAAGTCGCTGCCGAAGCTGGAGCGGCTCACCGTCGCGGGCACGCCGTTCAATGACAAAGGGATGGCGGCGGTCGCCGAACTGACGCAGCTCAAGGAGTTCCGCACCTGGCACACGTATCAGACGCAGGCAGGCAACGAGCATCTGCTCAAGCTCACCGGCCTGCGCTCGCTCATGCTCGGCCAGCGACTGCGCCAGTGGAACGGCAAGCCGAATCCGTTGAGCATTGATGACTCGACGCTCGCCACGCTGGCGAAGCTGAAGTCGCTTGAAAGTCTATCGCTCGACGAAGTTCGCCTCACGCACAAGGGCCTCTTGCAGCTCAAGTCGCTGCCGAACTTGAAGAAGCTCACGCTTCAGCACGCGGACATTTCCGAAGCGGACATTGCGAAATTCCGCGCGGATTTGCCCGGCGTGACCATCGAGTGGAAACCCCTCACCGAGGACGAGCGCAAGAAGTTGGAAGGAATGCTGAAGCCCTGATGCGTTCTGGCGGTTATCTCACGAATATACGCCAGCCTCGACCCGGCGTGACCGCGCTGGCGAATTTGCGAGTCTTCACCAATGTTTCGAATCGGATGGATGACAGACTGGGAGGCCCAAGGCATGGTCGGGACTCAACGATGCGAAATCAGATGATCCAGTCCTTAGCCAGATGGTGGCTGGCCGCCTCGATTGCTGTCTCTTTGTTGACGGGTGTCACTGCCGCGCCATTACCCGCACCAACGAAGGCCTTTCTGCAAAAGCACTGCTTCGAGTGTCACGACGCGGATATGCAGAAGGGCAAGCTCCGCCTCGACACGCTCGCACCCGACTTCAACTCGACAGTTATCGCTGAGATTTGGGGCAAGGTCTTCTCCCAGCTCGAAAAGCACGAGATGCCGCCACCGAAGAAGCCGCAACCGTCGGATGCCGAGCGGCAGGCGGTGCTCGACTGGCTCGGGCGTGAGCTGCACGTGGCCTCCGCTGCGCGGCAGAACGCGGAGGGCCGCGTCGCGCTGCGGCGGCTGAACCGCTTCGAATATCAAAACACAATGCACGACTTGCTCGGCATCGGGGTCAACCTGATGGAGCTGCTCCCCGAAGACGGCTCGGCGCATGGCTTCGACAAGGTTTCCTCCGCCCTCACGCTTTCGCCGGTGCAGGTGGAGAAGTATCTCGAAGCGGCCGACGTGGCGCTCGACGCTGCCATTGGCGTCGGCCCCGCGCCGAAGTTTTTCAACGAGCACATCGCGGCGACGAACCTCGTCGCGGGCTGGGATTCGAAAAGTTCGCGCTACCTGCCGGGCGATGCGCTGGCACTCTTCAACTCCGGCTACTCGCCCACCGAGCTGAAGCGCTTCCGCGCGCCTGCGCCGGGGCGGTATCGCATCCGCATCTCCGCGCAGGGCTTTCAGACCGAGGGCAAGCCTGCGCTGTTCCGGCTCTATGCCGGGAACTTTGGCGTGGGCGGGAAGACGAAGCTGCTCGGGCACTTCGAGGTGCCGGCGGACAAGCCCGGGGTCGTAGAAATGGTCGAGCGCATCGACGGACGCGGCGACACGCTCAAGTTCGTGTCCTACGGCACCATCCCGTGGCAGAACAAAGCGGAGGAATACACCGGGCCCGGCATCGCGGTGCAGTGGTTCGAGGTCGAGGGGCCGCTTGATGCGAAGGAGTGGCCACCCGCGACACGCAAACAACTGCTTGGCGACGCGGACTTGGAACGCGGCACCTACGCCGATGCAGAGCGCATAGTAAAACAGTTTGCCCCGCGCGCCTTCCGCCGCCCGGTGAGCGATGCGGACCTTGCACCGTATCTGGCGCTCACCCGTGAGCGGCTCGAAAAGGGCGTGAAGTTTGGCGACGCACTGCGCGTGGGACTAAAAGCCATCCTCGTTTCGCCGCGCTTCCTAATGCTTGATGAGCAGCCCGGCAAGCTCGACGGCCTCGCGCTCGCCGCACGCCTCAGCTACTTCTTGTGGAGCAGCGCTCCGGATGCAGAGCTGCTGGCGGTTGCTGCGAGGGGGGACTTGAGCAAACCGGCGGTGCTTCGCGCGCAGACGGAGCGGCTGCTGAAGCATCCGAAGGCGCACGCCTTCTCGAAGGATTTCACCGGGCAGTGGCTGTCGCTGCGGAACATCGAGTTCACCACACCGGACGCGCGACTTTACCCCGAGTTCGACGAGCTACTCCAAGTCTCGATGCTTCAAGAGACGCACGCGTTCTTTGAGGAGCTGCTGGAGAAGGACCTGAGCGTGCTGAACTTCGTGGAGAGCGACTTCGCGATGCTGAATGGCCGGCTGGCGAAGCACTACGGCATCCCTGGCGTGAGTGGACTGGACGTGCGGCGGATCGCGTTGAAGCCGGAGTGGCATCGCGGCGGCGTGCTGGCCCACGCCAGTGTCCTCAAGGTCACTGCCAACGGCACAACCACCTCGCCGGTGATTCGCGGTGCGTGGCTGGCCGATCGCATCCTCGGCAAGCCTGTTCCGCCGCCACCGCCGAATGTGCCGGCCGTCGAGCCGGACATTCGCGGCGCAAAAAGCATTCGTGACCAGCTTGCGAAGCACCGGGAGACCGAGAACTGCGCCGGCTGCCACTCCAAGATGGACCCGCTGGGCTTTGCCTTGGAGAGCTACGATGTCATCGGTGCGTGGCGCGACCGCTACCGCATCTCGCCAGCACCGAATCAGCGCAACGGCGTCGAGTGGATTACCATCAGCGTGAACCAGCGCGACATGCGCCTCGCGCTCGGCCCGAAGGTGGACCCCAGCGATGTGCTGTCCGACGGCCGCAAGTTCCGGGACCTCGCCGAGCTGAAGAAGCTCCTGCTCGCCGAGCCAGACGCCATCACGCGCGGCCTGGCCGAGAAGCTACTCATCTACGCCACTGGCCACGGGCTGGAGTTCAACGATGAAGCCGTCATCAGCGACATTGTGCGCAAGGCCAAGGCGAAGAGCTTCGGCTTCCGCTCGCTGGTCCACGAGGTCATTGCCAGTTCCACTTTCCAAAGCAAATGAACCTTTTGACCCCATTGGCATTCCAGTGGGTATGAATCCACGGAGCTTAACACTGCTGGCAGCAGGGATTTTGCTTGCCGCTGCGTGGTTGGTGATGACGCGGCGCCCAGCGGTGACTTTAGGTGGCGGCGGCCAGGTGGCGGCACATACCCCTGCGCCCAGCGTGACTTCGCGCGAACACCGAAAGCCCCGCTTGCCGGCTCCCGCCGTGGGCATGGTGTCTGGGGCATCCGAAGGTGTGCCGGAAGCCACTGTGCCCAACAGCATGGCCAGGCTGCTAAACGGAGGGGAAGCGAAGCTAACGCCAGAACAGGCGGCAACATATCTCCAGCAGAACAGGCGCAGCGCAGAAGCCCTGCTCGCAGCTGCGCGCTTGACAGGGGATTTGGCATTGGTGCGCGAGGCTGCGGAGAAGTTTCCAAACGACCCGCGAGTGCGATTGGACCTCGCCCTACGCGGCGAAACCCCGGAAGAGAGACGCACTGCGCTTGATGCCTTTCGTCAGTTGGCGCACGACAATCCACTCGGCGACTATCTATCTGCCCTCGATCATTTCAAATCCGGACGCACGGACGACGGAGTGAAAGCCCTGTTGCAGGTTGGCGGTAAGAACCGGCTCCACGACTACACCCTTGACCACGCCCAAAGCGCTGAGGAGGCGTTTCTCTCTGCGGGGTATGGCGCACTGGAGGCCAAGGCGGCGGGAGCCTACGGCGTGCTGCTTCCCCACATCCAATCACTGCGTGATCTCGGCAACACAATGGCGGAGCTACAGAAGCAATACACTCAAGCAGGTGACGCCGCCTCGGCGCAGGCGGTGGGACAGATGGGATTGAATCTGGCTTGGCAGTTGGAAGGCCAATCAGGGCGGACGCTGCTGGGTGAACTTGTGGGCATGGCCATCGAGAAAAAGTTCCTCGCCACACAGTCACCCGACTCCCCGTTCGGCGGCAACGGTCGCACTGTGCGCGACCGATTGGCAGAAATGGACGCGCACCGCCAATCCATCCGGGAACTAACCGGACTGACTGAACTGCTCCCTCGCCTGCCCGAGCGCGAGGCGATTCTCTATTTCGACCGGCTCAAGCTCAACGGCGAGCTGGACGCGTTGCAATGGTTGAAAAACAAGCACGGCAATCCGTAATCTCTTCTCCCAGATGAACTCACCGCTTCCGTTCCGAACGCCCATCACCTGCGTTGCGGCGCTCCTGCTCGCACTCACCTTGCCGCTCGCCGCCGCCCCCAGCGGCTTCAAACAGCCCGACCCAGCACGCCACCCGAACCTGTTCACCTGGACGGACACCTGCAATGTCCACGTCATTCGCGATGGCGACGCGGCGCTGTTGATTGACCTTGGCGACGGCAGCGTGCTCGACCATCTCGCGGAGATTGGCGTGAAGCGGGTCGAGTGGGTGCTCTTCACGCATCACCACCGCGAGCAGTGCCAGGGAGCGCCTAGGTTGAAGGGCACCGCCACCAAACTCGCCGCGCCCGAGGCCGAGCGCGCGTTGTTCGAGAACCCGGCGAGCTATCGCAAGATGATTGTCCGTCTGGGCGACCCCTTCACGGTTCACGGTTCCAGTTACGTCCGCCCGGCCGTCGAACCCATCAAGCTCGACCAGACCTTTCAGCGGATGGACACGTTCACCTGGCGCGGGCGCGAGTTCCGATGTGTGGATACGCGCGGCAACAGTCCCGGCGGAATGTCTTACTTCCTGAACGAGGGCGGACGTTGGTTGGCGTTCACCGGCGATTCGATGCTGGACGGCGCGAAGATGCATACCTGGTTCGACACGGACTGGGACTACGGCTTTGCCGCCGGCGTATGGGCCATTGCCAACGGCACCGGACAAATCGCCGCCTACAATCCCGCTTGGATGCTGCCGTCGCACGGGCCGCCCATCGCGAATGCAAAGAAGCAAATCGAGGAGTTTCAACAAAAGCTCTACAACCTTGAACGACTCCTCGTGCGCGGCTACCCGGTGATGTCCTTTGCCGCCGCTGCGCAGGACAAGACTTCGCAGCCGACGGTGGTGCCGAACGTCTGGCAGGTCTCGAAGCATGTGTTCAAGTTTCGCGGGCCTAACTTTGCGCCCAACTTCTACATGATTCTCGCCGACAGCGGTAAGGCGCTCGTGGTGGATTGTGGCCTGATTCAAACCAACGTCCTCGACACCGCGCTGGAAGGGATGCGGCAGAAGCTCGGGTTGAAGGCGATTGACGCGATGGTGCTCACGCACATGCACGGCGACCACTTCTTGCAAGCGCCGCACTTGAAGAAGACCTGGGGCACGGAGTTCTGGGCGCTGGATCGCATGAAGGATGTGTGCGAACGACCCGAGGCCTTCGATTACGCCGCGCCGATTCAGGCCTACGGCAACGGCGTTGAGCGCATCAAGTTCGACCGGCTATTTAAGTCCGGCGAGTCGTTCGACTGGGAAGGCTTCCGCTTCACGATTGATTGGATGCCGGGCCAGACCGAGTTCGGGCTGTGCCTGACGGGCATGATTGACGGGCGGCGAGTGGCCTTCACCGGGGACAACATTTTCGGCAACCCTGCCGACCCGAAGCAGAACGGCCACGAGGCCATGTGCGCGCGCACCAGCGGCATCCTCGACGAAGGCTACATCGTAGCCGCCGAATACCTCACGAAGCTCAAGCCGGACATCCTGCTGGGCGGCCACTCCTTCGTGATGGACCAGCCGGCGAAGTTCATCGAGCGCTACCGCAAGTGGTCCTACGACATGCGTGACGCGTTCAAGTCGCTGAGTTCCGAGCCGGAATACCGCTGGTGGTTCGACCCGTTCTGGGTGCGTGCCGAGCCGCATCGCGTATCGGTGAAGCGCGGTGAGACGGTCGAAGTGACGGTGAACGTGCGCAACTTCGAATCAAAGCCAATGGCGTTCGACATCCAGCCCCATGCGCCGCCTGGCCTGTCGGCCACTTCGGGCCGGTGGGCTAGCACAGTGCCCGCGCAGGCGCGGACTCAATTCACACTCCGCCTCACCGCAGCACCCGACGCTACGCCCGGCATCCGTCACGTGGCCTTCGACATCACGCGTGGCGGCAAGCGGCTGGGGGAGCTGTTTGATTGCATCGTGGAAGTGCGCGAGTAACGACCGGAGCGCGGACACCCAC
>CAIPBN010000436.1 GCA_903863315.1 uncultured Verrucomicrobiota bacterium
GGCCACCCTTGAAGAACTTGCCCAGCTCCCGGGCGATACCTTCATAGCCCATGTATTTGTCCTTGGTCGGGACCACTCCCTGGACCGGCACGCCGTGGCCATAAATGCCCGCCGTCGAAACTCCGAGGTCTCCGAACACCGTCGCGCTGTATTTCACCTTGCCCTCCTTGACGCCGCGATAGGTGCCGACCCGGCCATCTTTCCAAACAAGGGTAAACGACTCAACCAACGGCGTGGAAACGCACCGCACGGTGCCAACACCCGGCCCCATGATTGTGTAGAGCGTCTCCAGACTGTGCAGGGGGCGGATCAACTCGTCGGCTCTGGCTCCCTTCATTTCGTAGCCGCCATAGACATCGCAGCCAAGCACCTTGCCCACCTCAGGATGCTTGCGCATGCCAATGAACCCGGGACTAAACCGATGCTGTGAACTGCTGAAGCAGGGCGTCCCTGTCGTCTCGGCCAGTTTGAGAATTGCCGCCGCATCCGCCAAGGACGCTGCCAGCGGACGGCCGAGGTAGAGCCGCTTTCCCGCCTTGAGCACCGGACCGGCCTGTTTCAGGTGGAGGCGGCCGTCGAGGCTCATGATCATCACGGCGTCGCACCGCGCCAGCAGCGCTTCGATGGAATCCACCATCACCACGGGGTGGTAACCCTTCAAGGCACCCTTTTCAGTTTCAGCTCCGAACCGCGCCAGCGTCGCCTGCCATCGCGCCATCAAGGCCGCACTCTCGGGGTAGTCATCGCTGCCAACAGGATAAACCGCCACCACTTGCACACCCGACAGTTCGGCGTCGGCCTTGGGATTGTTGAACAGCTCCGCGTAAGCGAGGCCTTGGTAGTTGTCGAGGCCCAGAATGCCCACGCGCACAGGCTTCGATGACTGGGCCAGCGCGGCCAATTGAAGGAACAAAGCCAGCGCGAGCCATGCGCCAAGCCAGCGCAAACGGGAGTGCGTCAGAAAAACAACTGCCGTTGCGAAGATGCGAACCGCCGTCTCGGGCCACGCGCATACCACCTCAGGACTTCTGCTCGGTTTCATGCCGCTGAATCTGCGAGGCCGGTTGCAGACTGGCAATCCATATGGCAGCTACGAAGCGAGAAAGGAGCACGCATTCAAGCCGACGTCCGAGGTCTTAAAAGACAGAAGCCCCTGCTTTCACAGGGGCTTCGTGTATACCGAATTGGTTGCGGGGCTAGGATTTGAACCTAGGACCTTCAGGTTATGAGCCTGACGAGCTACCGGGCTGCTCCACCCCGCGGTCAAGGGACGTGATACTAGGGCAAGTCATCGATCACGCAAGCTATATTCGGTAGTCACAGAGAAAACTCCGCGTTGGCCGCCAGAATCGGACACTCTCGGACCTTGGCATGCTGGGTATTGGGGGAAGACGCCAACGTTCGGAGGAGGCGATGGGATTGCTGCTTCGGCTTGAGCGGGTGCAAAAAAGAACGGCGGGCTGAATGACAGCCCGCCGTTCGTGAGAGTTTGGTTTTAAGCTCAGGCCTGAGTGTCAGTCGCGGGAGCCGGTGCGGACTCGCCACCCTGCTCTTTTTCGCGCTCTTCCATCGCGGCTTTGCGCGAGAAGCGGACACGGCCACGCTCATCGGTGCCGATGCACTTGACCAAGATTTCATCACCGACCTTGACGATGTCCTCGACCTGCTTCACGCGGAAGTTGGCGAGCTCGCTGACATGCACGAGGCCTTCGCTCTCCGGCATGTATTCAACAAAGCAGCCGAAGTCCTTGATCGAAACGACCTTGGCCCGGTAGCTCTTGCCTTCTTCAGCGGGGATGGCGGGTTCCTTGCGACCACCCTTTTCCCGGCGCTCGCCACCACGGCCACCGCGTTCGCCACGGTCTCCGCCGCGCTCACCACCACGCTCGCTGCGGCCACCGCGGCCACCGCGCTCGCTGCGTTCCCCACCGCCTTCGCTGCCGGCGTCGGCAGGCGCAGCGTCACTGGAACCGCCATTGTCGCCTTCGGCGACCGCCTCGCCACGCTCTTCCATGGCTGCCTTGCGGGAGAGCCGGACGCGGCCCTTTTCGTCCACCCCCAGGCACTTGACGTAGATTTCGTCGCCCATCTTGACGACGTCCTCGGGCTTGTTGACGCGCTTGTTGGACAA
>CAIPBN010000437.1 GCA_903863315.1 uncultured Verrucomicrobiota bacterium
CCCCATCTCGCACCAGCGTGCGCTGCGCCGGCCGCCCCCGACCCTCGCCACGGTCGAGGGCCTCGTGCAATTGCGCCAATCCCCCGAGGCACGATGCCAGCACGGACTGGTCCGAGGCGTTGCCGCTGTACGTCCGATACAGCAGAGGCACGTGCCCCGTCTCGCTGACCAAGACGCCGAGCCCCACCACCCGCAGGTCCTTGCGCTTGCTCTTGGCGGAAAGGTCGGCCGGCTTGGCCTGGGGCACGCTGAGATCGCGGATGCGTGGCTCCGGCACGGGTTGCCCGTCTGCGCCAAATTCCACGCCGGGTTTCTCAGGTGCAACGGGCGGAGCGGGCTTCGCCTGCTTGGCCTTGTTGTTCTTCTCCACCTCGTCCTGCAGCCGCTGGGCTTCCTTCTCCAGTTCCCTGGCGCGTTTTGCCAGGGCCAGTTCCTCGGTGCTCGTGGCCAGCCCGTCGGTCCCGGCGGCGCTGTCCCGCGCCAGCAGGCCCCGCGCCCAGTCGAGCAGGGCGAAATCGGTCAGATACAGCAGGCCGATGAGATAGAGCGTGCCGAAGGTGACGGCGGCGAACGCGGTGCCGAGCAGCCGCTTGAAAACATACTGGTTCAGCCAATGGCCCGTTGCTCCGCCGGCCCAGGGCGCGTTGATCTTTACCCGGATGGTCTCGAAAATGGACGGGAACAAATCAAAGAGGCCGGCGAAGCAGAGGAGCAGCAGGACCGCCCACGGCCAGCGGCGGCGCAGGTAGGCCAGCGGTTCCACAAACGGCACCGCGCCCCAGAGCAGAAGCAGCGGGGCCAGCAGATAGGCGGCGATGCCGAACAGGAAGAAGCAGCCGTTGGCCACATGCGCGCCGAGCATGCCCGCGACGTTGTGGTAATCCTTGTTCGGGGTGGCGGTGTTCGCGCCGACGTCGTTGGGCTCGAAGGAAAACAGGGCAAACAGCAGGAAGGAGGACACCGCGATGAGCACGATGCCACCGATTTCCGCGCGGCCGGTCGGCGGCGGGGCTTCGGGTTTGTCAGGGTTGTCCTTACGCGCCACGGACGGAGACTAGGGAAGCAACTCGGGAAAGGAAAAAGGAAAAACGCGTTTTGAGCCAGCGCTCAGTTTTTCATCACGAAGAGCATGACCAGATCGATGATGAAGAGCAGCACGATGGTCGCCTCCAGGATCAGCATCATCCGGTTGTTTTGATCGGTCTTGAGCAGTTGGTAGAGGTCGTCGAGCGTCTTGAGCTTCTCATCAATCGTCCGGTGCCATTCCGCGAGGTGGAACCGGGCCGAGAGCGCCTGGTAGATGCGCGAGAGGTGCCAGTCGCCGAAGAACTTTGAGATGTTGGAGAGCTCGTCGCTCAGCCGCGCCATGTCCACGCGGATTTCCTTGAGGTCCTGCATGACGATCTTCGGCGGGCGCTCGGCGGGTGGCCGGGCGAGGTCGCGATAGGAGCGTTCCAGCGCGTCGTCGAGCAGGCGGTCGTAGGCCTCCAGCTCCGCGAGCTGCACGTTGGCCAGCTCCATGATGAAGAGCGTCTCCTCGAAGTTGCGCGGGTCGTCCAGGATGAGCGCCGCGTCCCAGTCCACGACCGCGAGGTCGCGGCGGTAGTAGCTGAGGAACCGTCCGGTGGATTCCTCGACCTCCTGGTCCGAGAGCTGTTGCACGTCGTGCTCCTGGGTGAGCAGGGACGCAACCTCGCGCCGGTGGCAGGCCAGCCAGTCCTCGGTGCGGAACCCCTCGCCGGCATCCGGCGGTGGCTGGAAGCAGAAGACCGTGTAGGCCTCCTCCTCAGCGAGCGGCTCGATCGGCCGGATGTAATAAGCGCGCAGCTCGTTGCGCACCTGCTCGGCGAGGCGTTTGACCTCGTCGTGCAGCGAGCCGTTGCCGAACTGGAGGTCGTGGAAGGCGACGAGCTCCGTCAGGCTTTTCACTTCGAACGGCACATGGACGGTGATGCTGATGGCCCCGATGGGCAGCAGCTTGACCGTGCGATGCACGCGCACGGGGCCCAGCGGGCCGATGCGTTCCTGCGGCGGCAGGCGGACCATTTGCGGGCGGTAGAAGGAGAGCTGGCGCGGGCTGCGCTTGCTGGCGTCCACGCTGAACTGCGCGACCGGCTGGCCGAGCAGCTCCTTCACCGGCTGCCGCACCATGTCGTAGGCCACGTCGAAGGCGTAGATGAAGACCACTTCGCCGGTGTAACGCTCGGTTTGCATGGTGCAGTCTAAGCCGGGTCAAAGTGCGCGGGCAACCCAACCCATGCGGAAAAGTGGTCTGGTTTTGTTCTTATTCCCGCCCGCAAGCTTGAGCTTAATCCTGCTCCTCCGATTCGGCTTTGCGGGGAAGAGCAGGATGAGGATCAAGCTAACGAGCTGGAGGGAAGGGCGTCGGCGGGTTGGACATGCGGCCATGCCTCCTCCTACACTCCGCGCCCATGCGCATCGTCACTTCCGCCGTCGCCATGCAACGTCTCGCCCTCCGCTGGCGGCGCGAGGGTAAGCGCGTCGGCTTCGTGCCGACGATGGGTTATCTGCACGACGGCCATCTCAGCCTCGTGAGCCGCGCGCGCAAGCTCGTGGGCAAGCCGGGCATCGTGGTCGCGAGCATTTACGTGAACCCGACGCAGTTCGCGCCGACCGAGGACTTGTCCGCCTATCCGCGTGATCTGGAGCGAGACAAGGCGCTGTGTCGCAAGGCCGGTGTGGACGTGCTGTTTTTCCCCTCCGACGCCGAGATGTATCCGGGCCGCGACACGGGCGGCTACAGCACTTACGTCATCGAGGAAAAACTTTCGCAGGGCATGGAAGGTGGCTCGCGTCCGACGCACTTTCGCGGCGTCACCACGGTCGTCGCCAAGCTCTTCAACCTCGTGCTGCCGGAGGTGGCCGTGTTCGGCGCGAAGGACTGGCAGCAGGCCGCCATCCTCCGCCGCATGGTGCGCGATCTGAACATTCCGTTGAAGCTGGTGGTGGCTCCGACCTTGCGGGAAAAGGACGGCCTCGCGATGAGTTCACGGAACAAATACCTCACTGCGGAACAGCGTCCGCAGGCGACGATTCTTTGGCGCGCGTTGCAACTGGCCCGGCAGGTGGTGGTCAGCTCCCGCACGCCGATTTACACCGACTTGCTGAGGAAGGAAATCGCCGCGCTGATCGCCACGCAGCCGGCCGCGCGGCTGGACTACGTGGAGTTTTTCGACGGTGAGACCCTGCAACCCGCCACCGCCGTCACACGCGGCGCGCACATGGCGCTGGCGGTGTTCATCGGGAAGACGCGATTGATCGACAACGCGGAGTTGAGGTAGCCCGTGCCGGCGACTTCCAGTCGCCGTCCGTTGCTTACAGCAGAACGAACAATTCTCCAGCCTTCCACCCGCAACACGGCGACTGGAAGTCGCCGGCACGGGTCACTTCGCCATCACCACATCCAGCTCGCGTGGCGCGGCTTCCGGGACGACGGTCCCATTCTCAACTCGCACGCCATCGCGCACGCCGTTCATCTGCTCCTGCTCCTTGCACCAGCCCTTGATTTCCACGTCGTTGAAAATCTTGCCCAGAGTGCGGCGGAGGAGGCCCTTGAGGTTCGGGTTTTCCAAGTCGGCGAGCGAGCGGATGGCCTGCTCCTTGTAGGTCTCAAGCAGGGTCTTGGCCCGGAGATCCGCGCCAATCTCCGTGTAGAGCGCCTCGACTTGTGCGATGCCACCGGCGGGCAGTTGGCGACGCCACACATTGGCGATCAGTTCCTTCTGCTCGGCCTTGGCCTTGTCGTGCGCGATGGCGAGCAACAGGCTCGGGCGCAATCCGGCGATGTCGTTGGTCTCGCCCTGCTCGCCCAGGTCGCTCAAGTCATCGCGAATCTGATAGGCGATGCCGAGCGCTTCGCTGTAAACGCCCAAGGTGGACTCGACTTCCTCGTAGGTTTCCAGTCCGGCGTAAATGGATCCGAGCCGCAGCGCGACCTCGAAGGCGGGGGCGGTCTTGAGCCGGAAGATCTCCAGCACCTGATGCTGCGTGAGGGGTTGGGGTTTCCGCGCCCAGCAGAGCTCCGCGCCCTGGCCACGGCAGAGGGCGCGCTGGCCTTCGCTGGCGACGGTGAGCATCGCAGCTTTTTGTTCCGCGTTGGCCTTGCAGGAGGCGATGAGCCGGTAGCCCTCGCCGATGAGCAGGTCGCCGACGTTCAAGGCCACGGCGGTGCCATATTCCTCGTGCAGAGTTTTTTCTCCGTAACGGAGCGAGTCATTGTCCTCGATGTCGTCGTGAATGAGCGAGGCCTTGTGGAAGCACTCGACGGCCACGGCGATTTTGCGGACATCCTCGGGCAGGGGCTTGCCGATGTCGCGGCGCAGGGCCTGATAAGCCGCCACGGCGAGGAAGGGGCGCCAGCGCTTGCCGGCCTTGCCGAGCCATTCGCGGGCGATGCGCTCGGTCTCGCCTTCACCGTTGCCCATGATCGTGTCCAGGCAGGCCGGGCTGAACCAGAAATCCACCTCATCGCGCAACGCGCTGAGATCCAGCCGACGCGTCTGGTCGTCGCTGGTCAGGTGGATGTATTCCCAGACCCAGTCGAGGTCCACGGTGGTGTCGATGCAATCGTCCTGGAGCAGCGGGATGGCCACGCCGGGAATGGCGGCCGCCTCCATGTAGGGGAAGGCACGTTCGAGCACGCTGAGACAGCTCACGCCGACGATGGCCTCGATTTTGCCGGTCTGAATCAACGACATGACGATGGCGGAGCCTTCCGCCACGAGCGTCGCGTAACCGAGCTTCTCCGCCTCGGCCTGCAAGTCCTGGATGGTGCAGAGGCCGCACTGTTTGCAGAGCAGGCCAAACTCGTCGAATGGGGCGGGGCACTTGCTCTCCACGCGGAGGCATTTGGGCAGCAGCAGCAGCCGGCGCTCGAAGGGCACGGCGGCGAGCTGCTCGCGCCACATCTCGTTGTTCATCAGCACGCCGATGTAGTCGCGGTAGATGGGATCGCACTTGAGCATCTGCACGACGCGGTCGGCGTGGACCTTGAGATCGTCCGCGGGCATGGGCGGCACCGGGTTGAACTCGGCGACGTAGTTGCGGATGACGTGGAGGAAGTGGTTTCGCTCAATCGGCGTCTGCGGAACGTTTTTCTTGGGCGTGCGAAACCGCTGCTGGACGACGTGCTTGGGGATGCTGGCGCTGGCCGGGACGTAACTGCCGGCAGGGTTGAGCGTAATCGGTTGCATGGTCGAATTGCGGCTTTGGACGTTGTCGCTCAAGGGTTCAGTCAAAATGTCGGCTGCGGGGAAAGTGTGCGGACGGATTCTCCCTTGGTCTAGTCAGGAATTGTTCCGCGTGGGGCAAGGAATGGCCGGTTAGTGGTAGAAGAACGTGAACCGGATGTCACGGTGGTCGTCCTGAAGTTGGCGGCGCATGTCACTGGGCCAGCGGGGAAAGGGGGCCGGGTCTTGTATGGCTTTTTGACAGAGCAGGACATAGAGGTCGCCGACGTCGGCATCACTCACCTTGAGCCCGGTCACCCGCCCGTCGTGGTGCAGGCGGAACTCAATGACTACCTTGCCTCGCGGCGAAAAGCGCGTTTCCAGCAAATCATACCAACGCTGCTGGATGGCGTGGACGATGGCCTGATCGTAGGCCCCGAAGGACGTGCCCTGCACGTCCATGGCGCTCACGCCCAGGCGTTTTACGCCGCCTTGCTGGAGCATTTTCTCGCCGACGAGGCCGCTTTCCTGCCGTCGGGCCAGGGCTTCCTTGATGGTGCGCGGGCGGGTGCTTTTGGTTTCCGCGTCACCGGGTTCAGTGGCCTTGGCGGGCGGGGCAGTGCTGGGATTCACCGCCGGAGGGCTGGTCGGCGCGGGGGCGATGGGCATGGCCTTGGCCACTTGGACGACGACCGGTGGTTGGGTCGGTGCGGGCGTGCTTACGGGCGGGGCAGGGGGTGCCGGCGGAGCGGGTTTGGGCTGTGGCCGAAGTGTTTCACCGGCGACCTGCGGGGTCGGGGAGGGAGTGGGTTGGAGCGGCTGCGGTTCGCTCTTCTTAGGTTGCGGGGCCGGAGCGGGAGGCGGAGTGGGGGCTGGCTTGGGCGGAGGCTCGGCCGGCTGGGGCGGTGGGGCAACCACGGGTTTGGGCGTTGGCGGAGTGGCGGCCTTCGGCGCTGGCGGTTGTGGTTTGGGCTCGGGCGTGGTCTCGGCCTTGGGCGGAGGTGGCGAGGCTTTGGGCTGTGGGGCAGGCGGTGGCGAGGCGGGGGGCAGGGGCTTGGGAACGTCCTGCACCTTCACCATCTGCGTCTGCTTGCCGTCAATCTTCGGCACGTTCGACTCGATCTTGGCTTCTGGATTGGCGGCGCGGGTGCTGGTGGCGGAATAGAATTTGGCGTCCTTGGGCGGTTCGCTGGCAAGCGCAGGGTCCACGTCCACAAAGGTGAGCTGCGGCATGGGCTGCTCGGTGAGTGGTGGACGCAGCGCGGCGATCTTGAGCAGCTCCGGAGGCAAGGGCTTGGGCTGGTCGAGCTTCAGTAGCAGGGCGGCGGGGTCCAGCTTTGCCGACTGCTTCTTCATCCAATCGAGCCACGCGAGGTGGGGCAGATGCGCGCGGAACTCCCAAGCAAGGGCGAACAGGATGTGCGCAATGAGGGAGGCAACAAAGGCGAGCAGGAGCAGATTGGTCTGCTCCTGCCGGGGGCGTCGCGCTTTGTATTCGGCCAGATCCACGATGACGAAGTTACCAGCCGACGGCTGAAGGGAGAAGCTTGTTCGTCAGGGTTGCCTACCGGCTCACATCGGTGGCTGCTATCGCACAACACGCTCGACGAAGGCGTGTTCGGGTGTTTGCCTTTCGGTTCGTGAACCGGACCGCTGCCACCGACAAAGTTTTCATGCGCCAGGCACTGCGTCTGGCGCGGCGTGGACTGGGGCGCACCTCCCCTAATCCCATGGTGGGCGCGGTGCTGGTGCGGGGCGGCAAGCTCCTTGGCGCGGGCTGGCATCGTCGGGCGGGGTGGCCGCATGCGGAGGTGGAAGCGCTGCGGGATGCGACCCGACGCGGCACACCAGTGCGGGGCGCGACGCTGTTCGTCACCTTGGAGCCGTGCTGCACGCATGGCCGCACGCCGCCTTGCACGGAGGCGATTGTGGCGGCGGGCATTCGCCGGGTGGTGGTGGCGGCGACGGATCCGAACCCCTGTCACGCCGGACGTGGATTTGATCTGCTGCGGGCGGCTGGCATTGCGGTGGAGACGGGTGTGCTGGCGGACGAAGCCACGCGGTTGAACGAAGTTTTCAACCACTGGGTGATGCAGCGCACGCCCTTCGTCACGGTGAAGGCGGCGATGACGCTGGACGGCAAGATCGCCACGGCTTCCGGCGAATCGAAATGGATTACCGGTCCACCCGCACGGGCGGCGGGGATGCGGTTGCGGTTTGCGGCCGACGCAGTGCTGGTGGGCATCAACACGGTTCTGGCCGACAACCCAGCGCTGACGGTGCGCGGCCCGGCTGGCCGGCTTCGCAAAGCACCCCGGCGGATCGTGCTCGATGCGCTGGCGCGGACGCCCGCCGAATCAGTCGTGGCGAGCGATGCGTTTGCCGGCCGGACTACGGTGGTGGTGAGTTCGTCTGCTCCACCCGCGCGGGTGAAGCGGTTGGCGCAGCGGGTGCAGGTGCTGACAGCGCCCGTCCACGAGGGCCGGATCGATTTGGCATGGCTGCTCGCGCACCTGGGCGGCGAAGGGGTGGCGAGCGTGCTGGTCGAAGGGGGTGGTGAGGTGAACGCGGCTTTCCTCGAATCCGGTCTGGCACAGCGGGTGGCGTTCTTTTACGCGCCGAAGATTCTCGGTGGACGGGACGCCCGCCGGGGCGTGGCCGGGGCGGGAGCGCGGAGTTTGCAGGATTTGATCCAGTTGCGGGAGGTGGTGTGGCGGCGGGTGGGAGAAGATTTGCTGCTGCAAGCGCGGGTGGAAAAGGCGCAGACTTAGGGCGGCACAACTACGAGCAAGGCTCAGCATCGCATCATGTTTACAGGCATCGTGGAAGAGACGGGGACAGTGGCGAAGATCGCGCCGACCGACGCGGGCATCCAGCTCACCGTGCGTTGTCGCAAGGTGACGCGGGGTTTGAAGCTCGGTGACAGCGTGGCGGTAAACGGCTGCTGTCTCACCGTGGTGAAGCAGACCACCCGGGGCCGCGACAAGCTGCTGCGCTTCGACTTGCTGCGTGAGACGTGGCTGCGGACTAATCTTCAGTTTGCCGCTGTCGGCGCGGTGGTGAATCTCGAGCGGGCGCTGGCGGCCAATGGCCGGCTTGGCGGGCATTTCGTCACCGGTCACGTGGATGGCGTGGGGCACATCACTCGGTGGGAGCGCATGGGTGCCGATCACGTGCTGGACATTGCTGCCCCGGCGGAAGTGCGGCGCTACGTGGTGCTCAAAGGCTCCATCGCCGTGGATGGCATCAGCCTGACTGTGGCGGGGGTGACGCGTGGAGGGTTCCGCATCTGGATTATTCCGCACACCTTCGCGGTCACGGCCTTGCGGGAGCGTAAGGTCGGTGACGCTGTGAATCTGGAGGCCGACCTGATCGGAAAATACGTGGATCAGTTTCTGGGCCGGCGCGGAGTCCCGCAGGGGAGAAAGTAGCTGGCGGGGAAAATTTGGTGCGCACGGCAGGACTTGAACCTGCACACCTTTCGGCACTACCACCTCAAAGTAGCGTGTCTGCCAATTCCACCACGTGCGCTCGAACGGGGCGTATTGAAGACTTTTTCCCGCGTGGTGCAAGCGGAATCTCCCCTGCGCCGCGCGCGCGTGTGTCCGCTTAGATTTCGCGTGGATTTTTTTGGAGCCCGTCCATAGCCTTGCGCCATGCCTGAGAAGAGTCTGAGCGAGATCCCCAAGCCCCTGCGGGACCAGTATGAGAAAGGCCTGACCGCCATCGAGCGCAACAACCTCGACTACGCCATCGAGCTGCTCCTGACGATCCTCAAGAGTGAACCAGGCTTCCTCGCTTGCCGGGACGCGCTGCGAAAGGCCGGCCAGAAGAAGGCCGGTGCCAGCACCGGGCTTTTCAAGCGCATCGTCAGCAGCGCTGGCAGCGGGCCCACGCTGGCCAAGGCCAAGTTCATGGTCGAGAGCCAGCCGCTAGAAGCCTTGGCGATGACGGAGCAGGTCATCGCGGGCGACCCCCGCAACACCATGGCCCACGACCTTTTCACGCGGGCGGCCATGGCGGCGGATCTGCCGCGCACCGCGCTGCTCTCCTTGGTGGCGATGCGCCAGGAGTCGCCGGCGGACAAGGATGTTTCCCTGCGGCTGGCCGCTGCCTACACAGCCATCGGGCAGTCGGACAAGGCGGAGGCGGTTTTCGAGTCGTTGATGCGGCACCATCCCAACGACCCCGAGCTGGGCATGATGATGAAGAATGCCTCCGCCAGCCGCACCCTGAACTCCGGGGGCTACGAACAGATGGCCAGCGGCACCGGCTCCTTCCGCTCGGCACTCAAAGACGCCGGGGAGGCCAAGCGGCTCGAACAGGAGTCCCGCATCACGAAGGACGGTGCCCAGGCCACGAGCCTGCTTGAGGAATACGAGGCCCGGCTGGCCACGGAGCCGGAAAACCTGAAGCTGCTGAAGAACATCGTGGACCTGCTCAACCAGCAGAAGGACTACTACCGCGCGCTGGAATTTTACAACCGGATCGAAGCCATCCCAAGCGCCATGGATGCCGCGCTGGAGCGGGATCGGTTCGAGACCGTCGTCAAACGTTACAACCAGGTCATCGAGCAGCTCGACCCGGCGGCTGCCGATTATGAGGAGCAGCGCACCGCGCTCCTGGCACAGCGGGATGACTACGTTCTCGAAGACTGCCGCACACGCGTGGAAAAATACCCCACCGACCTAGCCAACCGGTTCGACTTGGGCGTCCTCTACTTCAGCCGCGGGCGCATCGGCGAGGCCATCCCCGAATTCCAGAAGGCGGAGAGCAACCCCAACAAGCGCCTCCAGGCCATGCTTTACAGCGCCCGCTGCTTCGCCGCGCAAAACAAGAACGACATGGCCGCCCGCAAACTGCAGGCCGTGCTCAAGGAGAAGACCGGCTTTGATGAGGAGCGCAAGGAAGTGCTCTACACCTACGGCTGCGTGCTGGAGAAGATGGGCAAGAAAGAGGAGTCGATGGACCAGTTCAAGCTGATCTACGAGGTGGACGTTTCCTACCGGGACGTGTCGGCCCGGGTGGACGCCTACTACGCCAGCCAGGGCGGCGGGTGAGTTCAGCCGATCCTGTGCGAAGAGTGGTGCAAGCCTGGCTGCCGGCGGCGCTGTGGATGACGATCCTGTTCATGGTTTCGACTGAGCTGGGATCGAGCCGGCGCACATCCCGGCTGCTGGTCCCGTTGTTGCGTTGGATCGCGCCGAGCCTGCCCCAGTCCACCCTTGATGCGGTGCAGCTTGGCGTGCGGAAGACCGGGCATGCCGTGGGCTACGCTATTCTTGCGGGCTTGCTTTGGTCTGCCCGGCGCGCGAGTTCCACCTCCCGGCCGGCGGCGTGGCGTTGGTCTGATGCCCGCTTTGCCTTCGCGGTGGCGACCCTCTACGCCGCCACGGATGAGTGGCACCAAACCTTTACCGCCACCCGCCAAGGCACTGTGGCGGACGTGCTGCTGGATGCGGCCGGCGCGGCGCTTGGGTTGGGCGCTCTCTGGCTTTGGAGCCGCTGGCAACGCACTGATCAGCCTGAGCGGGATGGCGTTCCGTAAGGTTTGATCCCGGCAGAATCTTTTGCCGGGTTGGCGGTTGTCTGGACGTCGCTTGAAGCCCCCGATACACTCCGGCCGCATGAATTTGGAAGACCACGTTGGAGATGTGATTCGCAAGGCCCGCGCAATGACCGGGGTCACTGCGGAAGCTGCCGCCAAAGCCGCCGGCCTGAGCGCCGAGGAACTCGCCGGTCTTGAAGACTCAGGCAAAAGCGCCCGCAAGCCCGACTATCGCACGCTGGCCGCGCTCGTCGGCCTGAACGGTGCCAAGCTGGAAACCCTGGCTGCTGGCTGGCTTCCTGCGCCGACCGATCTCGGCACCTGGCGTGAGCTGCGTCAGATCACCACCACGCGCGGCGGCAACACGGTCCATTGTTACCTCATCTGGGACGAGGTCACTCGTGAGGCTGCCCTGTTTGACACGGGCTTCGAGGCGGAGGCCGTCTTCAAGGTGCTGGAGGAAAATGGCGCGGAGCTGAAACACCTCTTCATCACGCATTCGCACCACGACCACATCGAGGGCCTGCCGGCGATCAAGGAGCGTTTCCCGACCCTTCGCATCCACACGGACACAAAGGGCGCGCCGCCTCAGCATCGGAACCGCCGCAACGACTGCGTCCACCTTGGCAGCCTGCGCATCACCAACCGCGAGACGCCCGGCCACGCGGAGGACGGCGTGACTTACCTCATCGGTAACTGGCCGGACGACGCGGCGCACGTCGCGGTGGTTGGCGACGCCATCTTCGCTGGCTCGATGGGCGGCGCGAAGGAACATGGTGAACTGGCGAAGGCCAAGGTGCGCGAGCAAATCCTCGTGCTTCCGCCAGACACGTTGATTTGCTCCGGCCACGGCCCGCTCACGACCGTGGCGCAGGAGAAGGCCAGCAATCCGTTCTTCTGAGCGCTGGAACAACCGGCGTGTTCCGCACCCCAAGCGACTGCCCGTTGGGCACTGGTGCTCCAGCACCCCCATTTGCCACCGCGCACTTTCCGCGCATACTTCCGGCATGTTGAAACGGCCCCAAGACGTTGCTGCGGATGACCAGATACTCGCCCTGCTGCCCTACGCGCACATGCGCGGCGGCTTTGTCATCAAGCCTGAGGACATGGGCCGCGCAAAGGGCCTCGCCATCGAGGCGATGGAGGGGCAGGTCAGCGAGCAGTTGAAGCAAATCTACGAGCAGGTCGAGACGCTGGCCCGTCAGGCCAAGGCCATCCGCACGCGCGCCGAGGTCAGCTACAAGATTTACCAGTGCGACCTGCGCTTCGAGCCGCGCATCAACCAGACCTACTACCTCTACGAATCCGAGGAGGGCGCGCCGCAGCTCTCACTCATCGCGCCGGACGAGTGGACCACGGACAAGACGCATCTCGCGACGGTGCGCCTGCTCGCGGACCACACGTGGGAAGTGCTGGAGTCAAACGAAGATGCAACGGCTGCCCCTGCGACTGACGCGCCCGGCACCGATGCAAGCAATTGAGTTTTCCTGCGAGCCCCACTAGTTTCTCGCCATGCCGATTTACGAATTTCACTGTGACAGTTGCGAGAAGGACAGCGAAGTGCTGGTGCGCTCCAGCCGTTGGGAAGGCACGCCCTGCCCGCATTGCGGTTCGAAGAGGCTGGCCAAGAAGTTCTCCACTTTTGCGTCCAGCGTGGCGGGCGAGTCCGCCCCGGCCTGCTCTGGCGTTCCCAAGTCCTGCGGGATGTGCGGCACGGGCAAGCCGCATTCGCACTGAGACTCGAGCCGGCGACTTCAAGTAGCCGGCATTTAGTTCGCAATGGCTTGGAGGAAGACTGTTTCGCCCTCAGCGTGGCAGATGGTTTCTTTTCGGCAGGCCGCCGGCATAACACAGAACTGGCCGGGCTGGAGGCGAATGGCAGCGTCGCCGAAGGTGACTACCAACCTTCCTTCCGTGACAGCAAGCACGGCAACTTTGCTCCCTCCGTAAACGATTTGGTCGGGCGTGTTGAGGCGGAACGCATTCACCACGAAAAGCGGACTGTCGGCGAGGAGTCGGCGCTCTCCGGGATCGGACTTTTGCCATACTTCCGAGGCCAGTGCCGGCTCGAAGTCCTCGAAGTCAATCGAGGCCAGCGCCTGCGCGATGTGCAGCTCGCGTGGCTTGCCGTCGAGGCCGACGCGGTTCCAGTCAAACACGCGGTAGGTGGTGTCGGAGTTCTGCTGAATTTCGAAGATGAGGTTGCCCGCACCGAGCGCGTGGACGCGTCCGCTGGGGAGGAACATGGAGTCTCCTCGCTTCACTGGAATGCGATGGAAGCACTCGGCAACGGAGCCGTCTTGGATGCGCCGCTCGAACTCCTCGCGCGTGGCGCCGCGTCGCAGGCCGACGAAGAGGTCCGCGTCCGGCGTGGCGTCGGCCACATACCACATCTCGGTCTTGGGATCGCCGCGCAGCTCGGCGGC
>CAIPBN010000438.1 GCA_903863315.1 uncultured Verrucomicrobiota bacterium
AGTGTTGCTGTCGCTCTTCGGTGTCACGCCCGCGATGGGCGGGACGATTGGTGTGAGTGGGAAGGAAGTTTCCCCCGCCTCGCCTCAGGAAGCCTTCGAGGCGGGCTTGGCGCTCGTGCCCGAGGACCGCAAGAAGCAAGGCGTCGTGCTGGAGATGCCCGTGCGCGAGAACGTGAGCCTCGCCAGCCTGCGCCGCGACCAGCGCAACGGCTTCCTCAACCACCGGCGCGAAGCCGAACTCAGCAGCGAAATGATCGGTGCGATGCGCATCAAGACGCCGAGCGACCGGCAGGTGGTGCAGTTCCTCTCCGGCGGCAACCAACAGAAGGTCGTGCTAGGCAAGTGGCTCGCCATCCAGCCGCGCGTGCTCTTCCTCGACGAGCCGACGCGCGGCATAGACGTGGGCGCGAAGCAGGAAATCTACAAGCTCATGGAGGAGCTCGCGCGCAAAGGCGTGGCGATTCTCTTCGTCTCCAGCGAGATGGAGGAAATCCTCGGCATGAGCGACCGCGTCCTCGTGATGCACGAGGGCCGCCTCACCGGCGAACTCCAGCGCAGCGAACTCAGCGAGGAGGCCGTGATGCATCTGGCGACGGGCGTGGAGGTGGCAGGATGAAACTCCGCTCTGACACCGTGCCAGCGTGGCCGTTTGCATTGGCTTGCCTATGCGTATTCGCATTCATGGGAGCGGCGCAGGTTGGTTTGCCAGCCCCACGCGGCGTTACCTTCCAGACGTCCAGTTCTCACCTCTGGCACCTGCCCACGCGGCTGATAGGGGCTTGGCTACCCGTCACTTGGGGGGCTGCCGAGGAAGGGCTTCAATTCGGAGTGCGCCTGCACTCAGGCAGCGGTGACGTCCGTGGCTGGTTGCGGAACACAAACAGCAGTCCGTGGCCCTATTTTCCTTTCGCCATGGGCGACCAGACGCGTTTCAATGTTGAAGTGCGGCGTGGAGATGAATGGGTAACCCTGCCACCAGCCACCGGATGGATGCCCGGCTGTGTGTCAGGCATAGGCCCGCAGTCGAAGGACCTCCGACTCCTGATGCCTTCGACGCCGGCGGATCTTGGCATACCAACCCTGTCCGCCTCCCTGCACCGCTGCGATTGGCCATCGAGTCTGATCGGCGAAATGAACCGCGTGCAATTCCGGGTGGTGCACCAGGTGTTTTTGCCGACCATTCCCGCCCCTGGTCGGTTCACTGACTACCGCTGTGTCACACTGTGCTCCGCCCCGCAGGAAATTGACCCTTCCCATCTGGTGGCCATGACGAAAGCGAGGCGGCAGCCATGAACCCGCACGGTCTTGGACTGCGGTGGCAGAGCGCAGCGGCGACACCGCTTTTCACTTCCTGCGGAGCGGAATCGTCAGTGGTCCGGAGCCGCTTCGCGGGAAGCCAAAGCGGCGTGGCGCTCCGCTTCCCGCCGCAGTCCAAGACGCGCGTCGCTGCTCCGGTGGTGTCCGGGCTTTCACGTCCCCCATCTTTTTCTTTCCCAAATCCTTGGGCGATTTCTTCCGGCTGCCTCCCATGAAAAAACTCCTCGGCATCTTCGGCCTGCTGCTCGCCGTCTGCCTCTTCGCCACCTGGGCGAGCGAGAGCTTCCGCTCCGGCTACAACGTCGAGAACCTCATCCGGCGCACGGCGCTCTTTGGTGTCATCGGCATCGGCGTCACGTTTGTCATCGTGACCGGCGGCATTGACCTGTCCATTGGCTCGGTGATTTGCCTCGTGGGCTGTGGGCTGCCTTGGCTGCTCACGGTGCAGAAGTGGTCGTTGCCGGCGGCGCTGCTGATGGTCCTGATCGTGTCCGTGGGCATCGGCCTCATGCACGGCCTGCTCATCACGAAGCTGCGGCTGCAACCGTTCATCGTGACCTTGTGCGGCCTGATGCTTTATCGCGGCATCACGCGCGGCTTCACCGGCGACCAGACCGTTGGCTTCGGCGACGGATACAAGGGCCTGCGCGTGCTGGCCACGGGCAAGATCAGCATCCCGTTCGTGCAAGGTTTTGAAATCCCCGCGCCGTGGGTGGTGCTGGTGATCGTGGCCGTGCTCGCCGCCGTCTTCCTCAACCGCACCATCTACGGCCGCTACCTGCTCGCGCTGGGCCGCAACGAGGACGCCGCGCGCTACAGCGGCATCAACACGGGCGGCATGATCATCCTCGCCTACGTCATCTGCTCCACGCTGGCGGGGTTGGGCGGCGTGCTCTTCGTGCTGGATGTGAACTCCGCACAGCCCGTGGACTTCGGCAACTTCTACGAACTCTACGCCATCGCGGCGGCGGTGCTGGGCGGTTGCAG
>CAIPBN010000439.1 GCA_903863315.1 uncultured Verrucomicrobiota bacterium
CCTTACCGGAGTGACCGCGAGCCATCGCGTCGCGCAGGAGGAAATCTTCGGCCCCGTGCTGAGCGTGATGACCTTCCGCACGCCGGAGGAAGCCTTCGAGCGCGCGAACAACACGCCCTACGGCCTGAGCGCCGGCGTGTGGACCGACAAGGGCAGCAAGATTTTCAAGCTCGTGAACAAGCTCCGCGCCGGCGTCGTGTGGGCGAACACCTACAACAAGTTCGACCCAACCAGCCCCTTCGGCGGCTACAAGGAGAGCGGCTTCGGCCGCGAGGGCGGCGTGCAGGGATTGGCGGCGTATTGCCGAATTTGAATAAGCAAGCAAAGGCTTTTTAGATGAACGAAGAGCGAATCGATTCGTTGGAGCGCTATCTTCAACTGCTTGAAACAATCGAGCAGACGGAAGTCGTTTTGTTCCGAGGGCAACGGGAGAAGAAGGACCTACTTCCAAAGATAGCAAGGACAGACCCGTCTCGGGACACAACGAGTATCGAGAAGAAAATGCTCAACGAGTTCAGGCGCCGGGCTCCGATGCTTCTGGCGAATGCTGACCAGTTGGACGATTGGGATTTGTTGGTTCACGCGCAACATTTCGGCATGAGCACCCGCCTGCTAGACTAGACTCAAAATCCGCTGGTGGCGTTGTGGTTCGCATGCAGCGGCACAGGAGAAGCCGAGCCGTTCTTTGTCTATTCACTCCGGCCACCGCGAGATTCCTTCATGGATTCAAGGCGTCTGCGGCTAGGCCCTTTTAGTCAGGATAGCACTCGGGTTCTCAAACCGATGTTGAACAACGCACGTATTGTAGCTCAGGAAGGTTGGTTTACGGTCCACCGATATTCTGCAAAGGCGTTGAGATACGTTCCTTTGAATGTAAACACGAAGCTCCACGATCACTTAACATGCTTTGAGTTTCCCGGAAGTTTGCGTAAACCCATTATGCAGAAACTGAGCCGCCTCGGTGTTAACCATCAAACTGTCTATGCGGATGTGTATGGCCTTTGCCGCCATGTGAGCTGGATTTATGGGTTTTGAATCCGATCAAGGAAGCGGCGACTTGATGAACTCAGAGTTGTCCAGCACTCAGCCCGGAGGGCTGGCGGAACTTAGCCGGGGGTAACACCCCCGGTTGGACAGCCAAACGCGGTGCGCCCCGGAGGGGCGCGGGAAATGCCTGATTCATCGTCCCTGAATCAATACGCTCCGCCGCCCCTGCCGGGGCGGACCTCATTGCGGTGCGTTGACCGGGGGTGTTACCCCCGGCTAAGTTCCATTGTCCCTCCGGGACAGGGCGTTCGGAACGACGGGTTTCATCAAGAGAATAGTTACCGCATCAAATCTCGCATCATGTCCTCCACGCATCTCAGCCTGCACTTCCACATCGTCTTCGGCACGAAGCACCATCGTCCGCTCATCGCGCCGGACTGGCGAGAGCGGTTTCATGCCTATCTCGGTGGCGTGGCGCGCACGCTCGACGCCGTGCCGGAAGCGGTGGGCGGCGTGGCTGACCATGTTCATCTGTTGCTCGGTCTGCGGGCCACGCACCGGTTGTCCGATGTCATGCGTGACGTGAAACGCGCCTCGTCGGCTTGGGTGCATGAAACCATCGGCGACCGACAGTTCGAATGGCAGGATGGTTATGGGGCCTTCACCGTGAGCGCCTCGTTGCTGGCGACGGTAAAAAATTACATCGCGCGGCAGGAGGATCATCATCGCAAGCAAACGTTCAAGGAGGAGTATTTGGAACTGCTCAAGCGGAGCGGAGTGGAGTTCGACGAACGGTATCTGTAGCGAGGTTCCGCCGCCCCTGCCGGGGCGGAAAACATTTCGACACGTTCACCGGGGGCGTTGCCCCCGGCTAAGTTCCGGCAGCCCTCCGGGTTGCGGTTATGGACGCACTGCGCCGATGGAGAGAACCACGCGGCCAGCGTCTCTCCTTCTCCCAGCGGGAGAAGGCCGGGATGAGGGAGGGCGCTTCCGTGGGCCCAAGGCATACTTTTACGCCACCCAGCTTCAGCATGGCTTCCTTGGGTGCCGCTGCGGGGATTGCGGACCTGCCCAAGCGCCGTGCGACAACTATCCGGGGAGGCATGAAGAAAGTCATCGGGGTTGTTTGTCTGGTCGGCGGGGTGGGGTTGCTGGTGTGGGGGCGCAACATCAGCCAGTCAATCGGCTCGCAAGTGGTGCATGTGTTCACCGGATCGCCAGCGGAACGGGCGATTTATGCCTACACCGCTGGCACTGTGCTGTTGCTCGGCGGCTTGTTTTGCCTCTTCACCGGGAAGAAGTGAAGCGGCCCGTGCCGGAATCCGAGGCGGTGGCTCATGCCAAGGCCAGTTGAAAGGGCTGCCAAAAGTATGCGCGCCGGTTAGCCTGCCGGCCATGCAACGCTTCTTTCTCGCCGCACTCGCGGCTGTCAGCTGTCAGCTTTCAGTTTGCCACTCCGCCGCCGCGACGCGTCCGAACATCCTCTGGCTCATCGGCGAGGACTTTTCCCCGCACCTCGGCTGCTATGGCACGAAAGAGGTCTGGACGCCGAACCTGGACAAGCTGGCGGCGGACGGGATGCGCTTCACGCGGGCGTTCACCACTGCGCCGGTGTGCAGCGCGAGCCGGTCGGCGTTCATGACCGGAATGTATCAGACCACCATCGGTGCGCATCACCACCGCTCGCATCGTGACGACGGCTACCAGCTCCCCGCCGGCGTGAAGGTTGCCACCGACCGCTTCCGCGAGGCCGGCTACTTCACGGCAAACTTGCGCGAACTGCCTGCGAGCTTCGGCTTCAAGGGCAGCGGCAAGACGGACTGGAATTTTAGTTATGCGGGCAAGCCGTTCGACTCCGACCAGTGGAGTGAGCTGAAGTCGCACCAGCCGTTCTACGCGCAAATCAACTTTCAGGAGACGCATCGCACGTTCAAGGCTCCGGCCAAGGCTGACCCGGCAAAGGTGGAGTTGCCGCCCATCTACCCGGACCACCCGGTCGCGCGCACGGACTGGGCGAAGTATCTCGACGCCGCGAGCGAACTGGATCGGAAGATTGGTGTCATCCTCGCGCAACTCGAAGCCGACGGCCTCGCGGACAACACGATGGTGCTCTTCATGGGCGACCACGGGCAGGCCCATGTGCGCGGCAAGCAGTTCGTGTATGACGACGGCTTGCATGTGCCGCTCATCGTCCGCTGGCCCAGGGGCATCACCGCGCCGAAGAACTTCAAGCCCGGCACGGTGAGTGACCAGCTCGTGTGCTCGCTGGA
Source organism: uncultured Verrucomicrobiota bacterium (assembly GCA_903863315.1). Classification (GTDB taxonomy): domain Bacteria; phylum Verrucomicrobiota; class Verrucomicrobiia; order Limisphaerales; family SXTU01; genus SXTU01. The sequence goes on from CAIPBN010000439.1 coordinate 3,258, forward strand.
CTTCACGGCGACTTCGCTCGCGCTCGCGGGCGTGAAGAAGCCCGCGGACATGCAGGGACGCGTCTTCCTCGGCGACCAATCTGAGCCGCCGCGCCAATACGTCTTCGGTGCGCGCGACCGCTGCGACGAGACGATGTTCCGCTTTCGCACCGTGCGCGACGCGCGGTATCGCTACATCCGCAACTTCATGCCGGAGCGAGCGTTCCTCCAGACCAACGCCTACAAGGAAGCGCAGTATCCGGTCTGGAACCTCATCAAGGAACTCGGCGCGGCGGGCAAGCTGACCGGCTGGCAGAAGAACTTTTACCTCTCGCCCACCATGCCGCCCGAGGAGCTGTTCGATATGGACGCCGACCCACACTCGATGAACAACCTCGTCGCCTCCACAAAGCCGGAGCATCAGGCCGCGCTGAAGCGCCTGCGCGGCGAATTGGAGAAGTGGATTGAGGAGAGCAACGACCAGGGGCGCATCCCCGAGCCACCGGAAGTCACCGCGCGCAAAGGCGCGACCAAGGCGACGCCCGATGGCGACCCGAAAGCCAAGAAGGGCAAGGCGAAGAAGCAGTAAGCGGAGTGCCGGTCCCCGACCCGTCGTCTCATAAAACAGCATTGCCATCCCGCCCGACTTCCCTTTGCTTTGCGCCCATGAAATCCGCCATCGCCATCTTCGCGCACCCCGACGACATCGAGTTCGTCGCCGCCGGCACGCTGCTGCAACTCAAGCAGCGCGGCTGGGAAACGCACTACCTGAACGTCTCCACCGGCAACTGCGGCAGCGCGGAGTTCAGCCCGGCGAAGACGCGTCGCGTGCGGCTGGCGGAAGCAAAGGCAGCGGCGAAGATTCTCGGCGCGCACTTCCATGCGCCGCTGTGCGATGACCTGGAAATTCTATACGAAGTGAAGACGCTGCGGCGCATCGCGGCGGTCATCCGCGAGTCCAAGGCAAGCATCGTCCTCACGCACTCGCCGCAGGACTACATGGAAGACCACATGAGCACCTGCCGACTGGCGGTGACGGCGGCCTTCACGCACGGGATGCCGAATTTCCACTCAATCCCGCCGCGTCCGACCTACGCGCACGACGTGACCCTCTACCACGCCATGCCGCACGGCCTGTGCGACCCGCTACGGCGCAAAATCATTCCCGGCTCATTCGTCAACACAACTTCCGTCCACGCCACGAAGC
>CAIPBN010000440.1 GCA_903863315.1 uncultured Verrucomicrobiota bacterium
CGTCACAGCCCGCTGCGGGGATGCTCCGGTCTCGCCGCCTTGGCCAACCCCAAAATCCCGCACCGCAGAACCCCTCCCAATTTTCAGACAGGCTCTAAGCTTCATGTGCCCGCGAAACTACGCGGCAACTCCGGCAATTCGAGGAAATTCGCGCTCCAACTAAGGTCCAACCGGCACTCAGCCAAACGTCTCCGCCACGGCGGCGACGTAGGCGTCGTAGGTGGGCCGTTCAAAGCAAACGAAAACGACGTGCTTCAGGCCGGAATGCCGTTGGAGGAAGGAATGGGTTTCACGAACGGCAATGCGGGTGGCGCGGTCGAGCGGGAACCGATACGCACCGGTGCTGATGGCGGGCAGGGCCAGGCTGGTAATGGAGTGCTGCGCCACCAGCTCGAACACGCTGCGGTAGGTCCGTGCGAGCAGTTCCTCCTCACCTGCCGTTCCTCCCTGCCAGATCGGTCCGACGGCGTGGATGACGTGCTTGGCGGGAAGGTAGTAACCCTTCGTTATCTTCGCTCCGCCGGTGGGACACCCGCCGAGCTTCCGGCATTCCCAGACCAGATGCGGACCTGCCTCGCGGTGAATGGCCCCATCCACTCCGCCGCCCCCCTGCAGGGTGGTGTTGGCAGCGTTTACTATCGCATCCACCGCCTGCTTGGTGATGTCTCCGAGAATGACTTGGACTTGTTCCGACATGCGTGGATTAAGGTGCGACTAGACGAAAGCAAGCGCTCTAGTGTCCCCGCTGGAAAGCAAAAAACGCCGCCCGACTGCGGGCGGCGTCAGAATGACTCGAACGGGTCAGGCCTTTTTCTTCACCGCAGCCTTCACCTTGGCCGCGTCTTTCTTGCGCTTGTTATACCGGGTCCGACGCTGCCGTTTCTGCACTTTGTTGGATTGTTTGCCCATAACTTCTTTACTTTGCCGAACTGATTTTGTTGGCTGGCGCGCACTATGAAGTTTGGGTTGGGACGCATCAATACCTATTTCACCGCGCTTGTCGTGGTGTTGCTGGCCGGCTGTGTTTCCACCGGGCCGGGAAAGGGTGACACGGAGCTGTCCACCATCCGAGTGCACCTCGAAACGAACCCTGACAACCTCGGTATGAGCCGGAGAATCCAAGTGGGCCCGGAGCCGTTGCAGTCCTTCTCCGTGGCGGGCCCTGCCTTGGGCGAAATGCACCTAGTCGCCGCCCAGCTTTGGGAGGGCAACCCAGGAGAATATGCCGTCCACCTTCAGTTCGACCGGCAGGGTGCGCAGATGCTCGAGATGTATTCCATGTCCTACCGGGGCAAGCGGCTGGCCATCTTCAGCCAGTTTCCCCACCCCCGATGGGTCGGCACCTTCCGGATGGACCGCCGCATCGGCGATGGCACCCTGCTCTTCCGGCCGGACGCCACTCGGGACGAGGCCCAGCGCCTCGTCACCGGCCTGAACAAGGCGGTAGCTAAGCTCAAAAAAAGCGGGGATTGATGAACGTCCTCGCGCGTTTTGCGGCACTGCTCTGCCTGTCCATTGCCGGCACATGCGCCAGCCATGCCCAGCCGTTCCAGCTTCCCACGCGCAACCGCGCGCTGTTCGAGCCGGGCGGGGAGGAACGTTACTTCGCGCCGACCCCGGGCAAGACATGGTTGAGCGGCACCTTCGGGTGCGTCCGTTCGGACGGGCATCAGCTCCACGAGGGCATCGACATCCTTTGGACCCAGCGCGACCGCAAAGGCGAGCCGACCGACCCGGTCACCGCCGCAGCCGATGGCACCGTCGCCTATGTCAACCGTAAGTCCGGGCTCTCGAACTACGGCAACTACCTCATCCTCCGCCACCGGATCGAAGGGCTGGAAGTCTTCACGCTCTACGCACACCTCGCCTCCGTCCGCGATGACCTGCAACGCGGCAGCCCGGTCAAGACCGGCGAAGCCATCGGAGTGATGGGCCGGACCACCAACACCAAAACCCGCATCACGACGGACCGGGCTCATCTCCATTTTGAGATCAGCCTGGTGGCCAATGATCGTTACGCCGCCTGGCACGAAGCTAATCTCGCCGGCCTCCGCAATGACCATGGCAACTGGAACGGGCGCAACCTGCTGGGATTGGATCCCCGGGCGGTCCTGCTCCGCCAGCGTGCCGAGGGCGCGCAATTCAGCCTGCTGCGATACATCCAGACCCAGAAGGAGCTTTGCCGCGTGCTGGTGCGCAAGGGCGACTTCGCGTTCGCCCAGCAGCACCGGGCCTTGGTGCGCGCCAATCCCGCCACCAGCAAGGAAGGCGTTGCCGCCTATGAACTCGTGCTGAACTTCAACGGGGTTCCCTGCCAGCTCATCCCCCGGGCTCCCTCGGAAATCAAAGGCTACAGCAGCAAGTATCACCTGCTCTCCGTCAACGACGCCGAGCAAAAGCAAAATGGCTGCCGGAAGCTGCTCGCCATCAAATCGGGCAAATGGGAGCTCACCACCACGGCCCATCAGCATCTCGATTTGCTGACCTACTGAAGCGGCTCCAGCCGGCCGCCGACGGAACCTGAATTGCGCCGCGCAGTTTCCCGTGCCACAGTCGGCCACCAACTTATGCCCGACCAAGCCCAAAAGACCCGCCCGGTGACTCCCAGCCCAAGCGGTGGCGGAGGTGACGGTCCCGCCGCGCCCAAGGTGGACAAACCCAACGTCGAGGAACTCCTCAAGCGCATGAAGAAGGTGGACCCCGACCAGGCCAAGCGGTATCGCCAGCGCACCGGGCAATGAGCATGAAGGCTGCGTTGCTCTGCGCTCTGGTCACTGGCTTCACGGCCCCCTTCGTCGCGTCCCCGACCGGCGACCCGTTCACGATTGTCTATTTCGCTTTCGTTGGTGCGATACTGGCCTTCGTCGCCACCCTTGCACTGGCACGGACACAGCGGTTCAAGGGACTGCTCCTCGCAAAACGATGGTTTGCGATTGGGGCGGTTTGCTTAACGGTAAATATTTCCCACGGTTTGTTCTATCTAGTCTTGCTCCATTTCGACGACCGCCATGCCGCCTTACCTCCCAAACATCTCCGGTGACTTCGTCTCGCTGCTCGCGTCGCACAACCTCTCGCCGCTGCGGGTGGACGCCACTCACGCCGCACCTGTCGAGACTCAAGCCACCACCGTCTTCGCCTTCCACTTCGCGGATGGCGTGCTGATGGCCGGCGACCGGCGGGCGACGGCCGGCAACGTCATCGTCACCGACCGCGTGGACAAGGTCATCGAGCTGGACGCGCACTCGCTGCTCGCCATCGCGGGCGTGCCGGCGACGGCGTTTGAGATGGCGCGCGTGTTGCAAACGTCCTTCGAGTATTACCGCCGCAGCCAGCTTCAGTCCTTGAGTCTCCCGGCGAAGGTCCGCGCGCTCGCCCGCCTGCTGCGCGACAACCTGCCAATGACCATGCAGGGCGTGGGCGTGGTGGTGCCGCTCTTCGCGGGCGTGGACACGACGACGCAACCGCCCAAACCGCAGATTTTCTTCTACGACCCGCTCGGCGCGCAGTTCCAAGCCGTCGGCTACGCCACGAGCGGCTCCGGCTCACAAACCATCCGCAGCGTGCTTAGTTACCAGGAGCGCTACGGCCAGCCGCGCCCGTCGGAGATGACCTTGCCGCAAGCCGTGCAGTTCGCGCTGCGCTTGCTGATGACGGCGTCGGAGTTTGATTCCGCCACGGGCGGAGTGCGGCCGGACACACTGGCGTTTGCGACGCTCAAGGTGCTGCGTGCGTCGGGTGTGGAAACGATTTTCGACGCTCAGCAGGCGGAGTGGTTGAAGGGATAGCATTCGCGCCAGCGAATGCACTGCCCCAGTCAGCGACTGCAAACCGCCTATACTTACTTGTTCGGCTGCGGGGTGTAGCGGAGGTAGGGCTTCACCTTGCGCGCGCCCTTCGGGAACATCGCTGGAATTTCCTCATCTTTCACCGCAAGCGTGATGATGCAGTCCTGGCCGTCCTTCCAGTCCGCCGGCGTCGCCACCTTGTGCTTGGCCGAGAGCTGGAGCGAGTCAACGACCCGGAGGATTTCCATGAAGTTCCGCCCGCAGGACATCGGATAGGTGATGGTGAGCTTCAACTTCTTGTCCGGCCCGATGACGAAGACCGAACGCACGGTGGCCTTGTCATCCATATTCGGGTGGATCATGTCGTAGAGCGCAGCGACGGTCTTGGCCGGGTCGGCGATGATGGGGAAGTTCATCGTCGTGCCCTGCGTCTCGTTGATGTCCCGAATCCAGCCGTGGTGCGACTCGACCGGATCCACGGACACGGCGATGCACTTCACGTTCCGCCTGGCAAATTCGTCCTTGAGCTTCGCGACCGCGCCCAGCTCGGTGGTGCAGACGGGCGTGTAATCAGCAGGATGGGAGAAAAGGATGCCCCACCCGCTGCCCAGCCATTGGTGAAAATCAATGTGACCCTCGGTGGTGTCAGCCTGGAAGTTTGGTGCGATGTCGCCAAGTCGGAGTGCCATAGTTGTTCGTGGTTACGTTTGTCGGGGAGGAAGCTAAGGAAGGGCATCACACGGCACAAGCCTGCGGTGATTGGAAGCCGCGTCTGCCGCGTCCGAACTCCGAGGGACACTCACACCTCAAGGCGAGTAGCCCAAGGTTGTGTTCACCTTGACTGGATCTTTTACCATCTCCACATGCCAGTCCCAGTAAAGGCGGTTCCAGGTGCTGCCGTGGGATGGCCGCACTGGCAGAAAGGGAAACCAACCCCAGTTCGGAGTGTTGCACAGGACCCGGTCCACATCCGTCAGCGCCCAAATCGCCGAAGGTGACCCGAAACTCTCAATCCACGAAAGGCGCTGCGGGCTGGAGGGCGCAGCGGCGTTGGCGTAACCGAACGGCTTGGCAGTGAGGATGGCATCCGAAGAAGTGCCGGTGCCCCAGTTCACCGAATAGCAGCGCACCTGTGCGTTGGCTAGGGTGCTGGCCGACGACTGGCGCTGATAACCCGCGCAGAGCAGCGCTTTGACCTCGCCAAACTGGCCCGCTGCCAACGTGGCCGGCGAAGGCTGCGCCAGATATGTGGCGAGGAAATATGTGAGAACATTGTTCCCCGTCTGGGTGTAGTTCGGTGGCACACCGATCTCGATCGGGCCTGGCAGCTTCGTGTCGTAATCGTCAGTGTATAGCTGGATGGCCAGCCCGACCTGCTTCATCGCGGTCTGGCATTGCGCCTGAGTCGCCTTTTTCTTGGCGTTGGCCAGCGCGGGCAGGAGCATTCCTGCAAGGATGGCAATGATGGCAATGACCACCAATAGCTCGATCAGGGTAAAGCCGCGCCAACGGCGCGCCTTAGGCAGCGTTTTCATGTGTGCGGAAACCGTAACCCAACAACCCCTGCCCGTCACGCTTCTCGTTGAGTCTTCGACTGCACGGCTTGAACCAAGCCTGCGATGGTGTGGGCCTTGGCTTCGACGGTTGGCTTCAATCCCAGCGCCACCAGCGCCTTGGTGGTCTCCGGGCCGATGGAGGCGATCCTCAGGCCGGGGAACTTCTTCAGCAAGGCCGGCAGGTTGAAGCGCGCATGAAAATTCTCCACGGCCGAACTGCTGGCGAAGGTGACCCAGTCCGCACCTTCCTCTTGGAGACGGGCCGCCGCGCCATTGAGGTCCTCGGTCTCGGGCACAGTTTGATAGACGGCCACGTCGTCCACGATGGCTCCCTTGTCCTCCAGCAACTTGGGTAGCTCGGGGTTGGCCACCTCGGCGCGAAGCAGGAGCACCCGGAGGTTTTCGAGGTCGTCCTTCTCGGCGATGGCCTTGGCGATGTCCTTGGCCACGTATTTGTCCGGCATCGCATCCACGGCCAGGTGCAGCTCCTTGAGCTTCGCCGCCGTGGCGGGACCGACGGCGGCGATGCGCACCCCACCAATGGCCCGCAAGTCATCGAAGGCCTTGAAAAAATAGTCGAAGAAGCTGGTGACGCCGTTGGGACTGGTGAACACCAGCCACTGATAGCCGCCCAGCCCGCCCATGGCCTCAGCCACAACCTGCTGGCGTCCCGGGGGGACGATCTTGATGGTCGGAATCTCCAGGACTTCCGCGCCCAGTTCCAGCAACTGCCGCGAAAGCTCGCTGGCCTGCTCGCGCGTTCGCGTAACC
>CAIPBN010000441.1 GCA_903863315.1 uncultured Verrucomicrobiota bacterium
ACTGGTTCGGGATGAGCCGGTCGTTGAAGCGTGCGGCGTAAGGCCCGGAACTGCGCAGGGGAAAGCGGCGGACCGGGTGCGCCGCCACCACCTCGGCCAGGCCAGCGAGCCGCTCCGCTTCAAGGGCGGCCGTCCACGCGTCCGGAGCCTGCAGCACGAACCACTGCGGCGCGATCTCGCGGTCCACCACGAGCCGCGAGCCCTCGACCAGTCGGCGCACGTCCACCCCGGCGGCCAGTTGAAGCGAGATGCGGCTGGTCAAATCCACGCTCAGGGTCGGGTCAGCCAGCCGGCGGGCGGGAAGTTCCGCCTTCAGCATGGCCGTGAGCCGCACGCCTGGAGGAAGCTCGACGCGATACCCCACTGGCTGTGGTTCACGAAAGCGAAACTCCACGAAGTCCGCCGCGCTAGACGCGGCGGCGAAGGCGAGGATCAAACCCCAACGGGCCAATTGTCGCAGGACGGGCACCACGGATGAGCGAACACGAAACCGCCCGATTCTGCGAGTCGAAACACGCGTGAACAGCTCAGGAATATCCCCGATCTGAGTCCCGCCGTCCCTGCGGATGTGCCGAGATGATCCTTGCGGTGAATACTTGTCTGGTGCTCTCTCTGGCCCAGTTCATTCACCCTGACAGCGCAGTCATCAGTCGATCGGCAGAGCCTGCCGCAAAAAGTGTCGCAAAGCCGCTGCGAGCGGGCGTTAATCTGCGCCGGTGCCTGCAAAGGACAGGTTGCCGGTGTGGCGAAATGGCAGACGCACGGGACTTAAAAGACGACTTTTAGCCATTTCAAGGGCTTGCGTTTTGTTGCACGACACACGCACGAAACCATTGATTTTATTGCATTTAGTTGCACTTCTTCAAAATTCAGTGTTGCTGGCGCAGGTTCTCGATAGGCCCCCATTTTTCACCCCAAAGTGTCGCAAAAAGTGTCGCAAAAATTCGGCCCTGAAGACTGACCGCCGCGACCAGTCCGCGCAGACTCGTCTCCGAGGCTCCTGCGGACACTCTCCGGCTCATCAGCTTGACTCGTCACGGCGGGAAGATTGCGACCGTCACTCCCAAAGCCTCATGACCGTCGCTCCGGCCCTGTGGAGTCAGCACGACCGAAACAGCCGCCCGCCGCTCCGTTCAGCTCCGCGATCACTGCGCGTCCTTTGTCTGCTTCCGTCGTGGGGTTTACGTGGCCCGTGCCGTTCGACCGCCAACGTCTCCGCGAGCAGTTCGCTTGACGAGGGCAGCGATGACATTAAAATGACGTTATGAAGACACTGACAGCGACCAAGGCCCGCCAGAATCTTGGCTCGTGGCTCGCCCGTGCGATTCGCGGCGAGGACATCGGCATCCTGTTCGACGGCAAGGTTGTCGCCTTGCGCCCCGTGGAGGTTTACAGCGAAGACTACGCGCTCATGGAATACGGCATGGCACCCGAGGCCATGAAGCGCGTGGAGAAGAACGTCCTCAAGAAACTGACCGCCGAAAAAGCCCACGCCTGGAATGGAAACGCCGAAAGCCTTCGCGGTTGAAATCGGCGCAAGCTGGAAGCGGTGGGCCAAGCACCGCACCGACGCCGAACTGGACGAGATCAACGCCCGGCTGCGCGAGCTGGTGGAGGGTTTTGGCAAACCGCACGTCCATGCGGGCCTTGGCGTGCGCCGCCTCTCCGAAAGCATTTTCGAGTTCCGCGTGTCGCGCGGGCTGCGGGTGGTGTTTGTGTTTATCAAGCCCCGCATCATCCGGCTCGCCATGTGCGGCAATCACGATGACGTGCGCGCATGGTTGAAGGAGAACGACTGAAGCGGTTGTTCGGCGGGGCATCCGCAGCACTTGTTCTACCAATCGGGCTAGTGCTTCTTCAGCCAGCCGGCGGCGGAGGCGATGATGAGCGGCACGAAGACGTAGCCGAGCAACTGCATCAGGGACGCATACGTTTCGTAGTCAATCACCAGCCGGGGCTTGGGCTCCGGCCCGCCTGCCTTCAGCACGGGCGGGGCCAGCGGGCGGGCGTGGGCATCAAGCTTCCGCCACGGCCAGACCTGCCGGCGCGGGCCGGGCTTCTTCAGATAGGGGCAGCCCACCGTCAGCGGGCGCTCCGCCGGCTGGATGTCATCCCGCGCGAACAGGTGGATGATGGGCACATGGACCTGCATGGCGAGCCACGCCGCGTCGAGCTTGGTCCACTCCTCCACCCGGCGCGCCGCTTCGTTGAAGACTACTGGCTCGTTCTCGATTGCCGCACGCAGCTCGGCGACCTTGGCCGCTAGTTCGTCCGGCGTGAACGGGCGGGTGCCGGTCATGACCTTGTTGGTGGTCACGGAGCCGTTGGCGTTGGTCACGGTCACGGTGGCCAGCACGGGCACGCGATTAGTCGCGGCGCGTTCCTCCAATACGCGCACCGGCACTTGCGAAATCCCCCGGCTGGCCTTGCGGACGACGGCGTCCGGGGTGTCGAAGACGCACAACCACGAGAACAGGAACGCCAGCACGCCCATTGTTGCTGCCGTGCGCGTGCGCACGCCGAACTCCTGCTCGAAGAAGCGGTTGCCGTACAGCAGTTGGCGCACCAGCGCCTCGCCGCAGGGCATCTGGCTGTCCTGCTCGACCCAGGGCGCGCCGCAGATTTCCCAG
>CAIPBN010000442.1 GCA_903863315.1 uncultured Verrucomicrobiota bacterium
AGCGGCGGCAGCTTCGACTCCTTGGGCGGCTCCGCGACGATGACGGCGGTGAGCTGAATCTTGTCCGCGTCGTAAATGCCGCGCGACTTGAGCGCGTTGGCGAGGCCATGCCCGCTCCAATGGTTGTCCTTCCGGTTCAGCAGCCACCAGATGGCGTCGGCCTTGATGGCCTTGTCGGTGGCGGCGGCGATTTCCAGCATGGCCTCAGCGGCCTCTCGGCTGCCGTTGAAGGCGATGGCGGTCAGGGCGCGCTTGCGCTCGGCGTCCGGCAAGCTCACAGCGAGCGAGCGAGTCTTGAAATCCGCGATGGCCTGCGGCGGATGCAGCCGCCACGCGATCCACGCCCAGCGGGCCGACCACTTCAGCGGATCGGTGGTGCCCAGCGAGGATTTCAGCAAGTCGTAGCCCTCGGCTTCGCGGCCCCGGACCGCCAGCCCGAGCGCGTCGAGGTAGGCGCGATCCTTGCCGTCAAACCGCTGCGCCAGCGTGATGAACGCCTGTTTCGCCTCCTGCGTGTAGAAGTTCCGGCCTTCGCCCATGTGCCGCCAGACCACGTCGCGCAGCCCGAGCGCGGCCTCGCGGCGCACAGCCGCCGAGGGATCGGTCCACACCTTCACGGACTGCCAGGAATACCACGGACCGTCATTGGTGCCCGCGCCGCGCATGTCGCCCTCGAACGGCTTCGGCAGGCCGCTGCCGGTGCGTTCCTCCAACTGGCGGATGGCCCGGAAGGTCGCCAGCCGGATGTTGTCATCCTTGTCCTCCATGAGCTGCAACAGCCGGGCCTTCGCGCGGGGCAGGTGACTGAGGAGCCAGATGGCGCGCGCGCGAAGGTGCGGCTGCTCGTCCTTCAGGAGCTTTTCCAAAGCGGGCTGGGCCTTGGTGCCGAATTCCTTCACCGCGTAAAACGCCGCGCCGCGCACGTTCACCGCCGGGCTGCGCAAGGCGGCCACCGCGCCTTCGGGCGTGCTGAGATCCACCTTCGGCACCGTGGGCTTGAAGCCCTTCGGCGCAATGCGATAGATGGTGCCGCTGAGGGAGCCGTCCAGATCCGCGTGCCCGCCGACGCGCGGATCGAACCAGTCCGCCACATAAATCGCACCGTCCGCGCCGACCATCACGTCGCTCGGGCGGAAGAACGTGTGCAGCTCGGTGGTGACGCTGTTGTTGCCGCCGAGGAAATCGCTGCCGGCGAACTTGCCTTCCGCGTTGCTCGTGAGGAAGTCGAAGCGCTCCAGCTTGAAGCCCGCGCCGTCCGGCTTCGGATAGTAGCCGAACACCGTGTTGCGGCCCGGCTCGCAACTCAGCAGGAGGCCGCGATGTTTTGCACCCAGCGCGCTGTCCTCGACAAACGCGATGCCCGTGGGGGAGCCGCCGCCATACACGTCGCCCGACGGCATGGTGCCCGGGTCTTCCTGCCGCCACTCGGCGGTCGGCACGCTCTGGCCGGGCCGGCGATCCGCCTGCCAAGTGCGCTTGCCATCGGCGGAGCAGAAGCCGGCGTTGCCGCCCTCGGGCAGGAACGCGACGCGGCACGCGGGGGGATCGTCGTTGTCGTTCTGGAATACATCGCCGAAGGAACTCACCGTCTGCTCGTAGCTGTTGCGGAAGTTGTGACCGATGATGCGCACGCCCGAGCCGTCCCGGCTCATGCGCGCCGCAAAGCCGCCAATCCACACGAAGCCATCGTCGGACTTCGCGCCGGCAATCTCGCGCGGATTCCAGCCGAGGTCGCCGGGATTGCTGCGGCCGTAGTAAGGATCGTAGGCGCTGCCAATGCGGAAGGTCTTGCCGGACTTGTCCGTGAACTGCGCGCCGCTGTTGCCCGCGTTCCAATACCATTGCCCGTCCGGCCCCACGGTGACGCTGTGCAGCGAGTGGTCGTGGATGCGGCCGTTGAAACCGGTGAGGATGACCTCGCGCTTGTCGATGCCGGGATCGAACTTGGCGTTGCGGTTCACATCCGTGTAAACGATCAGATCCGGCGTCATCGAGACGATGATCTGGTTGTCGATCACGGCGATGCCCATCGGCGCGAGGAGGAACGGCTCCTGCACGAAGACCCACGACTTGTCCGCCTTGCCGTCGCCGTCGGTGTCCTGCAAGACCATGATGCGGTCGCCCTCCGGCTGGCGCTTCGAGTGGCTGCGGTAGTTCGCGCCCTCGGCCACCCAGATGCGGCCCTGCTGGTCCGTGTCCATGTTGGTGGGATTCTTCAACAGGGGCGACGTGGCCCAGACGTTGATCTCCAAGTCGGAGTCCGAGAGCTTGAACAAGTTCGTCGGAACATGCGTGGGCGCAGGCGCGGGATCAGCCGCGTGGGTGGCGAGGCAAACGCCGGCAAGCGCAGCCAGCGACAGGGCGAAACGGGGCAATTTCATGTTCGTGAAAGTTCAACTGTTTCGCGCACGCCACGCAAGCCCGGGCACAAGCACTACAGCTTCATGGCGAGCACTGCCCGGCAAGCGGGGACGCTTGCGGCACGGCCGGCCGGAGGCCGGCGCTACGTAGCGCCCGCGTCTCGCGGGCCGTATCGCCGGCGTCCCCGCCGGCTCGGCTCCGGATGCAGTG
>CAIPBN010000443.1 GCA_903863315.1 uncultured Verrucomicrobiota bacterium
CGCGTCGTCGCCCGCCACCTCGCGCAGCCACTGCGGCCCGCCGCCCTCGAAGCGCACCGTGCCGCGCGCGGCCTTCACCGCCTCAGCCACGGCGAGGAGGTGCGGACGCGCGAGCGCGGCCTTTTCCAAGGCGGGAATCATCTCACGCGCACGGATGCGCAGGAGTGGGTCGTAGCCCTTGCGCCACTGGGCATCCAGCTCGGCCAGCACTGGCGCATCGAAGGCCTTCTTCCCCTTGGCATCCCACGCGGTCACGGTGGCCAGCATCTGGCGCATGAGCGCGACATCATTGGTCGTGGCAGAGATGGTCTGCGCTGGCAGTGAAGCCGGCCCAAGCAGCAGCGCGAGGGCAACCCAGGCTGAAAAGGAAGTGGTGAAGAGGATGGCCAAGCCACGTTGGGGGCGAAGAATGTCGTTCATGCAGAGGCGCGCATCTTCGGCGGGGGGCGTGGGGAAAAACAAGCCTGCGTCTGACTGCTGGCCGAAGCTGGGCAAGCGGGACGCTTGCGGGACGGCGCTACGTAGCGCCCGCGTCTCGCGGGCCGTATCGCCGGCGTCCGCGCCGGCTTGATGCGAGAAACCACTCCTTCGCCTGCGCTACAGCAAGCCCGCTTCCTTCATCGCCGCTTCCAGGCCGTCCGCAACGCCGTGGCCCCACAGACGGTCGCTCACATAGCCGCCCTCGCGCCAGACGGCCTCCTTCACCGGCTGGATGGCGTTCGCGGGCGCAACCAGCCAGCACGCGTGCTCGTCCAATAGCATCGGCAGATCGTTGAAATGATCGCCCGCCGCGAAAACACATTCGCGCGTCAGGCCGAGCTGGCGCGTGATCTCCGCCAAGGCCGTGCCCTTGCTGTAGGCCGTGTGACTGAAGCGCGCATACACGTCGTTGCGCACCACCGCCAGGTTTTGCACGGACTCGCAATAGTCTTTCAAGTGCGCCTCAATGTCGTCCGCATCCGTGTTGTTCCCGGCGATCAGGCAAAACGGCGAGTAGGCGTCGGAATATACCGAGGCGCGGAACTTGCCGTTGACCCATTGGAATAGGCGCGGCAGGTCCTTCTCCACCGCCTTGAACAACTCACGGTGCGCGTGCTCGCAATCGCCGTTCCACGGTTGCAGCGGGAAGTAGCGCAGCCCCTCGCGGAAATAGATCTCCCGCTCCACCGTGACCAGCCAGTCCGGCTGGATGCTCAGGTGCGCGCGGCCCAGCCCCTCCATCAAGCTGGAGAGGTCGCGACCGGTGTTGATGACCCACTTCGCGCCACGCCGCTGCAAATCCCCGATGAGCTCCTGCAAGCGCACCGGCACGGGCGGAACTTCGTGGTCCGCGTGCAGCGTTCCGTCGAAATCGGTCGAGATAAGTTGGATGGGCAAGTCCATCGGCGCAGGAAGTATTCAGCGTTCAGTGCTAAGTTTCCAGTCGGTAGTTTCCTGAGGGCACGGTTCCGACGGCACCAGACACCAACTACTTTCCGTGCTGACCGCTGATTGCTAACCACTCTTCCCCCGCCTACTCTGCACCGCAGCGATGCCCGACGACCTCCAAGCCCAATACGATGACGCCATGTTCGCCTTCAGCCAGGGCGACTACGACACCGCTGTCGCCGGCCTGCGCGCCGTGCTGACTGCCGACCCCGCGCACTTCGACGCCCAGCTCTCTCTCGGCATGGCGTATTGCCGCAAGGGCGACTTTGCCACCGCCATCGCCGAGGGGCACAAAGCCGAGCAAATGCGCCCGCACGAGCAACTCGTCCACACCAACCTCTCCCTCTTCTACATGCGGTCCGGCAACAAAGTGACCGCCGAGCACCACGGGCTCCAAGCCCGCATCGCCTCGTGGAAAGGCAACATGGCCGCACCCCCTGCCACGCCCGCCGCCCCAGGCGACCCCGAACTCGCACTCGCCAAGCCCGCCCCGCAGTCCTTCAAGCTCCCCGAGAAATTCCCCGACCAGCCGTGGAAGAAGAACAAGAAGGTTGAGGGCCGCTGAAGAGCCTGGGTGAAGCTCGAAGTCACGGCCCGGTCAATGGCGATTGGCACTCTGCTCTTTGACGTGGGCAGGGGTGGCGGCGGGTGGAAGTGCTCCGGGCCGCCAGCCGGCAACTGCGCACGTTCAAACGCAAATAGCGGTGAACGAACATTTATTGGATATGCAACAAATGTTCGTCATGAGCCGGGCGGAGCAATCAAAGCTTTCTGCACAAGCCACAAGCAGACGAAACACGGAAACGGTTGGCGGCAAAGGTGCGATAACCCCATTCGAAGATATGTCGCAGTCAGGGTGCGACGGAAAATGATAGACCGGCCACGCCCACCCGATACGACGCGTCGCGCAGCGATAGACGTCTGCTCAGCGAATCTGCGAGCCATCGGCCAGCAACAAGCGCAGGTCGTATAGCAATTCGGCCTCACTCAACTGAAGTATAGCGCGCACTCAATCGTATTGAAGCGGGGCGATGGAAAATCCCCGCCGCTGAAGTGCGCCTTCCCAAAAATGGAATCCACGGCCGACAAAACCCGCACGAGTCATCTTAAAGAATCCAACCAAACACCTGTTGATGAGCGGTCGGCTGTTTCATCTTGTCATGCGCACGCCTTGGTAAACTGTGACGGCAGAACCTTCCGCCAGAAACGCTGATGACGGTTTGCGACTCAGGCTTTCGCGAAACTGTTCGCCATAGAGACCGGCGACATCGCAATCCAGTTTTGCATCGGCGACATCATAAACCCGCCAGCGCGGATGTTCGACCCGATATTCCAGCGTCGAGCCGTCGCGTTGTGCGTTGTAGCCCCAATAGTGTTCCGTGATGAATTCAGCTTCCGAACCTTCGGCCAGCGATTGTGCTTCACCACAGGTGTTCAGCTTCAAACTGTTTTGTCGACCGCCGAAGCGCCAAGAGTATTCCGCTGACTTAACCGAGCCGGTTTCAACTTCAATCTGATGCGCCATTGGCAGCGCGATGTAGGGCTCGTTGTAAAATTTGCGTGCAGTGAATGCGATGGCTGCGCGTGGAACGATTTCTTTGATGAAGACGACCCCACGCCTCCAGCCGTCTTCGGCTTTGCGGCGGACGTAAATCCGCAAGTTCACCTCTTCAAAATCACGATGGAACGGAATCGGGATTCCGAAAACACGCGTCTTCACAAACATGAAGCCAACAACCGAAACCAGATACTTTCCGTTCCACAAATCAAGTTCCGTTCCTTTTGGGACGTAGGGCACGAGCACGGAAGGTTCAATCTCGTAGTTGAGCATCACCAAATGCTTCCACTCTGCGGTCAGAAATACTTTTTTGCCGGCGCCGCTCACTTGGTTGAACCAAAAAGCTTCTCCACCTTCGCCTTCACGGCGGCATCCATCTTGATGAGCGGCGGCCAGGGGCGTTTGAAGCCTTCACCCGGAATTTTCTTCGTCGCGTCGAAGCCTTGCTTGCTGCCCACGGCGATTTCGCTGGTGGCGTGGTCGAGCACGTCGGACGGACCTTTGGTGAAGATGCTGTCGCGCTGCGGGTCGGTGTTGGCGAAGAGATGGAAGAGGACTTCGCTGGTGTTGTGCACGTTCACGTCGGCATCCACCACCACGATGTATTTCGTGAACATCATCTGCCCCATGCCCCAGAGGCCGTGCATGGTCTTGTAGGCCTGCATCGGGTAGGTCTTCTTGATGCTGACAAAGACGAGGTTGTGGAACGTGCCTTCCGCTGGCAGCGCGATGTCCACGATCTCGGGGAAGTTCATCTTGAAGATGGGCAGGAACAATTTCACGGACGCGCCGCCGATGTAGAAGTCTTCCATCGGCGGGATGCCGACGATGGTCGCAGGATAAACGGCGTCCTTGCGGTGCGTGATGGCGGTGATGTGAAACACCGGATACGGCTCGGGTAGCGTGTAGTAGCCGGTGTGGTCGCCGAAAGGGCCTTCGTCGCGCAACGGTTCGGTGGGGTCGATGTAACCTTCGATGACGAAGTCGGAGTTCGCCGGGACTTCGAGGTCGTTGGTCTCACACTTCACCAGTTCCACGGACTTCTTCCGCAAGTATCCGGCGAGGAGGAATTCATCCAAGCCATCGGGCATCGGCGCCGTGGCGGCGAAGGGATACATGGGGTCGCCACCGATGAAAATAGCCACAGGCATCCGCTCGCCCTTTTCGTAATAGCGACGGCCGTGGCGTGCAGCGACTTTCTGCAACTGCCAGTGCATGCCGGTGGTTTTGTCGTCGTAGATTTGGATGCGATACATGCCGAGATTGCGATCGCCAGTGTCGGGGTCTTTGGTGACGACGCACGGCAGCGTGATAAAACGGCCG
>CAIPBN010000444.1 GCA_903863315.1 uncultured Verrucomicrobiota bacterium
CGTCTCGCGGATGTTGGCAACGAAACTTTGCGAGCGCGGGGGCGCGTTGGTGGTTTCGGGCGTCGTGGACTTGGCGGCAGCGCCGGACGGAACACTGGTTACTGAAGACTGCACACTCGCCGCGCTCCGCTTCGGCGCTTGTTCCAACGCCGCCATTGCCGCCGGGTGATTCCAGTCCGCCATGAAAATCTGCGAGTTCTTCTCCGGCGTGCGGCCGCTGGTCCACGCGAGCTTCTTGCCGTCGGGGGAGAAGACCGGCAGTCCGTCGAAGCCGTCGGTGTAAGTCACGCGCACGGGTTCCTTCGCGCCGAGGGCGTCCACGATGAACAGCTCGAAGTTGGCGAAGCCCAGCTTGTTCGCCGTGTAGATGACGTATTGGCCGGACGAATGGAAGTAAGGTGCCCACGACATCGCGCCGAAGTCGGTGAGGCGGCGCACGTCCGAGCCGTCGAGCTTCATGGTGTAAACGTCGGCGGTGTCGCCCTTCTCGTTGAAGCGCCGCCAGATGATGCGCTGGCCGTCCGGCGAGAAGAACGGGCCGCCGTCGTAGCCGGGCGTGCTGGTGAGGCGACGGACATTCGAGCCGTCGGCGTTCATCAGGTAGATGTCGCCGAAGTAGGCGGTGTCCACCTCGAGCTTCTTTTTATCTTCAGGCGAGAGCGTGCCGGTGTAGGCATGGCGCAGGGAGCAGAAGACGATAAGCTTGCCGTCCGGCGAGTAGCTGCCCTCGGCGTCATAGCCGGGCGCGTCGGTGAGCCGGCGGACGTTCGAGCCGTCGCGCTTGGCCACGAAGATCTCCATGCGGTCGTCGTAGTCCCAGGCGTAACGGCGGGATTTACCGGAGGCACGGATCTCGAACTCGGTCTTTTGCTTGGCCTTCGCCTCGGGATCGATGTGGGTGCTGGCGAAGAGCACGTCGTCGCTGCCGGGGCGGAGGAAGGCGCAGGTGGTCTTGCCGGTGCCGGGGGAGACGCGGTTCACGTCGCCGGTCTCCAGATTGAGCAGGTAGATTTGGTAGAAGGGATTGTCCGCCTCGCGCTCGCTCTGGAAGACCATGAACTTGCCGTCGGCGGAGAAGTAGCTCTCACCACTGCGCCGGCCCTCGTAGATGAGCTGGCGGGTGTTGGTGAGGAACTGGGCTTCCTTGGCGGTGTCTTGGGCACGCAAGGGTTGAAGCGCGACAGTGAACGCGACGAGGAACAGGCAGAGACTAATGCGCATGGCAGACATGGACGTATGAACTGGGCGGAATGGTGAAACGAGCTTGAGCGAAGCGCAACGCTGGAGCGCGGCGCTCCACGGAGGAAACGCTCGCGTTCCGCGTCGGGCTGCGTAGCTTGACGGCGTTCGACCGATGAACCATCCGCACCGAATCTCACTCCTGATGTTGACGCTCGCGGCTTCCGCTTGGGCACAGCAGCCGCCCGGAGCGGCGGAGCCGAAGCCCGTTCCGCCGCCGAGCATCCGCGAGGTTTCTCCGGGCGTCTTCCAAGTCGGCGGCGTGAAGCTGGAGCGGGAGGCGCGGCGGGTTTCCTTCCCGGCCAAGCTGAACATGACGAACGGCCCGATTGAGTATCTGCTCGTCACCACGGCCGGCAAGGCGCACGAAAGCCTGCTCACCACGGACATCGAACCGCAGCATTTGCAGGTGGCGATGCTGTTGCTCGGGGCGAAGGGCATGCAGGCCACGCCGCTCACGAATGCACCCGCTGGTGGACCCATCACCCAGGTGCAGGGCGAGCGCAACCCGCCCTTGCCGGGGGAGCCGGTGTTGATGGAAGTATCGTGGAAGCAGGGCGGCAAGTCGCAGCGGAAGCGCATCGAGGCGCTGGTCTTCAACAAGCGCGCGAAGGAGCCGATGAGCCCGGGACCGTTCACCTTCACCGGGTCGCGGCTGTGGCAGGGCAGATTTGTGGCGCAGACGGAAGGCTCGCTCGTCGCGCTCATTACCGATCCCGATGCGGTCTTCAACCACCCCCGCCCCAATCGCGACGCGGATGACACCTGGGTGGTGCACCAGCGGGACGTGCCGCCGCTGGACACGATGGTGGAGGTGAGTATCACGCTGGAGCCTGCGGCGAAGCCTCCGGCGGGGCAGGGGAAGTGAGGGGCGCGGCATTCATGCCGCAGAGCTGAACTCGTCTGATGAGACTCGATTGCATTTTGGCTTTCGTCGCCGTCTGCGGCCTGAAGGCCGCGCTCCTTCAACCACTTTGCCGCGTGTAAGTTTTTGCGCCCTGTGGCAAACTCTCCCCGAATGAACCACGACATCGAGGCGTTGCACGCTGCGATTGACGAAGTGCTCGCCGGGCATCGCGATGGCTTCCGCCACATCGTCCGCGAATATGGACTGGGCGTGCGCGGGTTCATTGCCAGCCAGCTCTACCATCTCGACGACGTGGACGATCTCGCGCAGGACGTGTTTCTCGCGGCGTTTGAGGCGCTTGGATCCTACCGCAAGGGCGATGACTTCGGCGCGTGGATACGCGGCATCGCGCGCAACAAGGTGAAGATGTATTTCCGCACCCGGATGCGCCGCGAGAACGCGATGGAGCGCTTCCGCTCGGAGGTCAGCGAGGTGGTGGAGGCGGATTTGGAGAAGGCGTCGCTGGCGGTGGAGGACGAGCAGCTCGCCCGCTTGCTCCACTGCATCAGCAAGCTGCCAGACAAGATGCGCCGCATCATCCAGGGCGGGCTGGAAGGCCAGAAAGCCCAGGCGCTCGCCGAGGCGATGGAGTCCTCCGTCGCCGTCGTTTATGTGACCAACCACCGAGCGCACAAGCTGCTGCGCGAGTGCATGCAGCGAAAAGTCGCGTGATGGAAAAGGATCTCCAGGATCTCGTCGCCGCTTGGCTGCGGAATGCCGAGCTGCAGCCTGCCCGCCGGGATGAGCTGCTGAACCGCCTGCGCACGGACGATGCCTTCCGCCGGGAGTTCGTCGGGGAAATCCAGATGCACGGCTACGTGCGTGCCGCGCAGTCCGCCGAGCCGCGCTGGCCCTTGCTGGAAGAGGCGATGGGCGGCCATGAAGACGCGCCGGGCATGGAGGATTCCATCATGGCGCGGCTGGCGCAGATGCCCACGCCGAGGCCGCAGCGCATCTGGAATCCATGGTGGGCGGCGGCGGGTTTTGCCGCGCTGGTCGTCGCGGCCCTGGTGGTGGTGCGGCAGGTCAACGATCCGGCCACACCAGTCCCGCCGGCCGCCCCAGCCTTGGGCGGCGCGCCTCAAGCACCGGCGGTGGCGGTGCTGTCGCATGTGGTGGAGGCGGCGTGGGCGGATGGCGAACCCGAGCGTCAGGAAGGCGCGGAGTTGTCTGCGGGCTGGGTCCGGCTGGCGTTGGGCACGGTGCAGATTGATCTGTTTTCCGGCGCGCGGCTGTTTGTGGAGGGACCGGCGCAGATTGAACTGCGCTCGCCCACCGAGGCCTTTCTGCTCATGGGCAAGGTGGCCTGCGAACTGGGCGAACAGGCCCGCAGCTTCCGGCTGCTGACGCCCGGCCTCTCGGTGGTGAACCAGGGAAATTCCTTTGGCGTGAAAGTCAGCGAATTGGGGGAGCAGGAGGTCCATGCGCTGGAAGGCAAGGTGGCGGTCAGCCGCACGGGCGAGCTGGTCACCAGCCAGATTGCCGCCAAGGAAGCGCGTCGTCTGGATGACGCCGGCCTGCTGGAGACGCCGTTCCGACCGGAAGACTTTCCGGCGATGGAACGGGTCCGCGAACGCGAGCAGAAGGAGGTCTCCCGCCTGCTGGCCGCCTGGCGCGCGATGGCCGACGACCTCGATCGCGACCCGACGACGCGCATTCACTTCAACTTCGAGGAGCAATCATCCTTCGATGCCGCGCTCACCAACCGCGTGCGCGGGGAGGGAGTGGGAAGCGACGGCCAGATCATCGGGGCGCGCTGGGCCCAGGGACGCTGGCCGGGCAAGGGAGCGCTGGAGTTTCGTGGCCGTGGCCAGCGCGTGCTGGCGCGCCTGCCCGGCAAGTTCACGTCGCTGACCCTGCTGGCCTGGGTGCGAGTGGACGCGCTGCCGCAGCCGGTGACCGCCTTGATGTCCAGCGAGGAGTTGCAGCCGCCGACGGGCCAGGAAGCGACAGCGGCAAGGCCTTGGCAGTGGCTGATCAAGGCCAACGGGCAACTGGCCTTCAATTTGCATCGTGAGGGTGGGCCCGCCCCCACGCAATGGGACATCCATCCTGCGCCCGCACTCCTGACCCCCGAACGGCAAGGCCAGTGGCTTTGCCTGGCGACGGTGCTGGATGGCGAGGCTGGCGTGCTGACCCAGTTCGTCAACGGGCTGCCCGTTGCGCGGCACAAGGTCCCGCCCGGCCGGCTGCTTTCGCTGGCCCACTTGTCCTTGGGCAACCTGACCCCTGCTGACGCCGAGGCGCGGCTGGGGGCGAGTTTCGGTTTCTTTGGGGCGATGGACGAGCTGTTGGTGTCGGTCCGTCCGTTTGGCGCTGCGGAATTGCGGCGTTACTACGAGGTGGGGCGACCGTGAAGGGAGGAATGCCCCTTGCCCGCGCGGAATCCGCAACGGGGTGATTCCACCGCGGTTTACTTTTCCGGCACCAGGCGGCCCGGCGGTCCGCACTCCGGGGGCAGGGTGGTCCCGCGTCCAGCAGCGCCCGTGCTCGACTCACCTCTCGACAGGCACGGATCGCGTGCTAGTTTTCGCATAACCACCAAACTCAACTACTCCATGCGCGCCCAGCCCAAATCCGCTTGTGACCGACACCGCACGGGTTTCACCCTCATCGAACTCCTCGTCGTCATCGCCATCATCGCGATCCTCGCGGGGATGCTGTTGCCGGCCCTGTCCAAGGCAAAAAGTAAGGCGCATCAGATCCGCTGCCTGAACAACCTGAAGCAGATCGGAGTTTTTTTGCAGCTCTACACGGACGATTCCAACGACACCTTCCCGGCGTGCAGGCAGCAGCAGCCCACGCTGCCCCCTCAGGACGATTGGTGGGGTAATTACCTCGGCCAGTATTCCGCCGGGAACTCCAATTTGTTTCATTGCCCCGTGCTCAGTGGGGTCCGCAATCAATACACCCCGGGATTTCAATGGGACTTCAGCGCCACGGCGGCCAGGCCGGGCAGTCGGGTGGGCTACGCGGCCAATGTTTTCTTTTTGTTTTATCCGCCACCGAGCGCCCAGGCCGCCAGCACCATCACGGTGGGGGCATCAGCTTCAGCTCCGGGTATCGCGTGCAACGCAGTTCCATTCTTTCCCCCAGTGACACGCTTCTCGTCGGCGATGCGGAAGGTTTCTGGAGCATGAGCGCGTATTGGCCGAATGCGGTCATGGACGGTTCGAATCCGCTCTACGAAGGCATCGCCTGCCGGCATGGCGGCGGACAGTCAAATGGGCGCAACGGCGGGCGGGGCATTGTGGTTTTCGCGGATTCGCACGCCGAAGCTCGAACCGATGATAAAATCAATCCCCAGGCAGCGAACCGCCTGCAGAACTCCATGTTTTGGGATCCGCTGCGCCGGGCTGGAAGTCAGTGATAATCCGTGCGCATCAAATGCAAACTCCACCACGTGTCTTGGTATAACGAGGACAAGATCGACCTCGGTTCGCAGATTTGCGCCTGGCTGGCCTTCTACAAAGTTGAGTAGCGCGGCCGACCCGCTCCGCCAAACCGCGAAGACAGCGCATCTGCCGTTTTGCGTTTGAAGGAAGCTTGCTTGTCCGCCCGTCAGAAATCCCCGATGCTTTCCGCCATGCCGTTCAAGTTCTGTCTCGCCGCCGCGCTCGCGCTGGCAACTCTTAGCCCAGCCGCGCTCGCCGCTGCGCCGGCCAAGGTGGACTTCTCCCACCAGATCGTCCCCATCCTCAGGGAGCATTGTGGCGAGTGCCACACGGGCGACAAGAAGAAGGGCGGCTTCAGCCTCAATGACCGCGCGTCCACCCTCGTGGGCGGCGAGAGCGGGAAGGCCGTGCTGCCCGGGAACGCCGCCAAGTCCCCGCTCATCGAGGCCATCACGAGCAAGGACCCCGACAAGCAGATGCCGCCCAAGGGCGCGCGCCTCTCGCCCGAGAAGGTCAAGCTGCTGCGCGACTGGATTGATGCCGGTGCGCCGTGGGAGGAAGGCTTCGCCTTCAAGAAGCCGGCTTACGAGCCGCCGCTCAAGCCGCGCCGCCCCACGCTGCCGCCCGCCGTCGCGGGCCGCGCGAACCCCATTGACCGCATCCTCGATGCCGACCTCGCCAAGCGCAAAGCCCCGACGCCCAAGCCGGTGGATGACGCCACCTTCGCCCGCCGCGTGCATCTCGACCTCCTTGGCCTGCTGCCGGAGCCAGACGCGCTCGCAAAGTTCCTCGCCGACAAGTCCGCCGACAAGCGCGCGAAGCTCGTGCGTGACCTGCTCGCCAACGACACCGCCTACGCCGAGCACTGGCTGACGTTTTGGAACGACCTCCTCCGCAACGACTACTCCGGCACCGGCTTCATCACCGGCGGGCGCAAGCAAATCACCAAGTGGCTTTATCGCGCGCTCGCGGACAACAAGCCCTACGACCAGTTCGCGCGCGAGCTGATTGCCTACACGCCGGACAGCGAGGGCTTCGCCGCCGGCATCAAGTGGCGCGGCGACGTGAGCGCGGGCGCGACCACGGAGATTCAGTTCGCGCAGTCGGTTGGGCAAAGTTTTCTGGGCATCAACCTCAAGTGTGCCTCGTGCCACGACAGCTTCATTGACCGCTGGAAGCTGGAGGAGGCCTACGGTCTCGCGGCGGTTTACGCGACGGGCAAGATGGAGATTCACCGCTGCGACAAGCCCGTGGGCAAGACGGCGCAGGCAAGCTGGCTCTTCCCCGAGCTGGGCCAGATCAACGCCGCCGCGCCGCAGCCGGAACGCCTCCGGCAGCTCGCTGCGCTGATGACGCACCCGGAGAACGGCCGCTTCACGCGCACCATCGTCAACCGCTTCTGGCACCGCCTCATGGGCCGCGGCATCGTGCATCCCACTGATGCGATGCAGAGCGAGCCGTGGAATCACGACCTGCTCGACTACCTCGCGTCACATCTCGCGGACAACAAGTTTGACCTCAAGCAGACGCTGGAACTCATCGCCACGTCCGCCGCCTACCAGTCGCACGCGCAGATCGTGGGCAAGGACACCGACGAGCACGGCTACACCTATGCCGGCCCGCGTGCGAAGCGCCTTACCGCCGAGCAGTTTGTAGATGCTGTCTGGCAGATCACTGGCGCGGCCCCGACGCGCTTCGACGCCCAGGTCGTGCGCGGCAAGCCCACCGCCGAGGCCGTCGCTGCAATGACACTTTCCGCGAAGTGGATTTGGGGCCACGCCGACGCCGGCAACGCGAAGGCCGGCGAGACCTTCACCGCGCGGAAAAAGTTCACGCTCAAGGCCGCCCCCGTCCGTGCCGGAGCGGTCGCCACGGCGGACAATGAGTTCAAGCTCTACGTCAACGGCGCGCCCGTCGCGTCCGGTGACAACTGGGAAAACCCCGAGGCCATTTCGCTGGAGTCGAAGCTCAAGGCCGGCGCGAACGACATCCTGCTCGTCGCGAAGAACGGCGGCACGGGGCCGAACCCGGCGGGCGTCATCTTCGAGGCCCGCATCCAGTTCGCCGACGGCACGGTCGAGACCATCGCCACCGACGCCACCTGGGAGACGCTCAAGTCCCCGCCGGACGCGAAGGGCAAGTTCAAGAGCGCGCCGGAAGCCGGCGGCACGGTGGTCGAGGTCGCAAACTCCGCCTTGTGGAACGTGAAGGTCGGCAAGCAGCTCGCCACGCAGCTCGCCCAGGCCGCCACCACCACGCAGCCGATGGTCCGCGCCGCGCTGCTCAAGAACGACTTCCTCATGCGCGCGCTCGGCCGTCCGCACCGCGAGCAGATTGTCAGCGTCCGGCCCAACGAGCTGAACACGCTGGAGGCCATTGACCTCAACAACGGCCAGACCCTCGCCACGCGCCTGGAGCAGGGCGCGTCCCGCGTCCTCGCAAAGCAATGGGCCGGCAGCGACGCGCTGACGCACTGGCTCTACCAGTTCGCCCTCGCCCGCGTCCCGACGAACGCCGAGCTCACGCTCGCCCGCGAAGTCCTCGGCGAAAAGCCGACCAGCCAGGGCGTGCAGGACCTCCTCTGGGCCGTGCTGATGCTCCCGGAGTTTCAACTCGTCAGATAAACAACCGATGAACGCGTTACCACTTGACCCGCAGAACACCCGTCGCGATTTCCTGCAGAAACTCGCCGCTGCGGCCGCGACCACTATGGCCATGGGCGCACCGCGCCTGCTGGCAAACGAAAAGGTCGTTCATCCGAAGGCCACGGCGGATGCGTGCATCCTGATCTGGATGGGCGGCGGTATGGCCGCGCCGGAGACGTTTGACCCGAAGCGCTACCAGCCCTTCGAGAAGGGCGTGCCGGTGAAGAACATCCTCAGCACGTTCCCGGCGATTCCCACGGCGGTGGACGGCGTGAAGATTTGTCAGGGCCTGGAGCAGATTGCCTCGGTGCTGGACCGGGGCACCATCATCCGCAGCGCGGTGCAGCCGGACCTCGGGCACATCCTGCACTCGCGGCATCAGTATCACTGGCACACGGGCTACGTGCCGCCGCAGACCGTTGCGGCTCCGCATCTCGGAGCGTGGATGTCGAAGGTGCTTGGCCCGCGCAACCCGGTGATGCCCGCCTTCATCAACGTCGGCCA
>CAIPBN010000445.1 GCA_903863315.1 uncultured Verrucomicrobiota bacterium
AGGGCGAGGCGGTTGAAATCCAGATTATCCGCTGGCAGTGGCACGTTCAGCTCTTCCGCCTTCTTCACTTCGTCGGCCGCCGGGATTTCCTTGGGATCAAACTTGGCGTCTCCCGGGAAAAAGTTGTCGCCCAGCATGCGGTAGAAGACCTCGCGATTCTCCTGCTCGAAGTTGTGCGTGCCGGGGACAAAGTTGTTGTGCCAGCGCAGCTTTTGTTCGGCGTTGAGCAGCTTGAAGACGGGTTCTGCGGCATCCAGCAGCGGCTGGAGCGCGTGGCCGGTGGCGAAGCAGCATTCATCCTTCGCGTTGTAGGTCAGCAGCGCGCCGCGTGGCGCAAGCATTGCGGTGAGGTGCGTGTAGTCCAGCACGGTGGCCAGATCGCTGGGAGTCTGCTCTGAATCGCCCAAGTCAGAAAAATTCCGGGCCCGCGTGCGGAAGCTTGAGTAGCCCGCGACCGGATTGGCCAGCGTGACGCGCGGGTCCAGTCCGCTGATGAAAATCGTCTGCCAGCCGCCACCCGACAAACCGCTGACGGCCACGCGCTTGGGGTCTGCTTCCGGCAGGGCCAGCAGCACATCCAGCGCCCGGGACATCGCGAGGTAGAACGGCGCGATGCCGCTGGTGCCGCACAAGTCCAACTGGTTCATCGCGTAGTGGGCAAACCCCGGCGAACGAAGCTGGCCCATGTTCAGCCACTCGGCATTCAGGGACATGACCCCGCGCTTGGCCAGGTTGATGCAGCGGATCTGTTTGTAAGGCGCGGCCTTGCCCAGCCGGTCGTGGCCATTGACCGCGAGATGCACGGGCACCTTGCCGTTCAGGTTGTCAGGCAGATAGAGCAGGGCAGGGACCCAAAGTCCCGGCAGTGCCTCATAGCGGAGTTTGCGAATCTTGTAGCCCGGACCGCCAGCGACTGTGTCGAACCACTCCACTTTCAGTTTGGCGTCGCGCCAGCCTCGGGCTTCGCCCCGGAAAATGACCTCGTCCAGTGCGGTGCGCCGGAGTCTGGCGGCTGCGGCTTCCCACTCGGCTGCGGACTTCGCTGACGGCATCAGCGGCACGCGATTTTCGGTGTAGGTCTGCACCTCGGCCAGTGCCAGATTGGTCCCGATGATCTCGCGGCCCAGCAGCGGAGTGATGAGGTTGGTCTGGCTGTGGGCGTGCGGGGCGAACTGGCCGAGGAGGCAGATGGCTGCGAGCCAAGTGGATTTCATGGAACGATGATGCAAACCCGCCCGCAAACGCGCAACCACCCGTGCGTCGGTTGAGGTGGCCGTTTAATCGTGAGCGGTTTCCGGGCTGCCTGCTGGCTGGTGGCCACGACTTCTTGAAACCTCGCCTCTGCAGCTGTCGTCTTTCTGGCAACGATCACAACGAGTATGAATCCGCTCGAACACCAAGCCCAGCTCCCCGACCTCTTCCTCACGCGCCGCCAGTGGCTCGCCCGTTTCGGTATGGGCATGGGCGCGGTGGGTCTCGGGGCCTTGCTTGGTGACGAGGCGCGTGCCGCCGCCGCCAACGACCTCAACCCGCTCGCGCCCAAGAACCCGCACTTTCCCGCCAAGGCCAAGCGCGTCATCCACATCTTCGCGCAGGGCGCGCCGTCGCATGTGGACACTTGGGACCCGAAGCCGGCGTTGACGAAGAACGACGGCAAGGCCATCCCCGGCGCAGGCGGCGTGGCGTTTGGCTCGCCGTTCAAGTTCACCAAGCAAGGCCGGTCCGGGCTGGAGTTCAGCGAGGTTTTCCCCAGCTTGGCGAAGCACGCGGACTCCATGGCCGTAGTGCGCTCCCTCTACACGGACATTCCGGCCCACGATGTAGCCACGGTCTTCATGAACACCGGTTCGCTCCGCATCGCCAAGCCCTCGCTTGGCTCGTGGCTGCTCTACGGCCTCGGCACGGAGAACCAGAACATGCCGGGCTTCGTCTCGCTGCGGCCCGGCGGTGGCGCGCCCGGCGGCGCGCAGAATTACCAGTCCGCCTTTCTCCCCGGCATCTTCCAAGGCTCCAGCATCAACACGCAGGCGCAGTCGGTGGAGCAGATGATTGAGAACATCCGGAACAATTATCTCGCGCCGAAGGAGCAGCGCCGCCAGCTCGACCTCGTGCATCAGCTCAACGCGATTCACAGCCAGAACTTGCAGAAGGACGCGCAGCTTGAGGCGCGCATCGAGGCGTTCGAGATGGCTTACAAGATGCAGACGGCGGCGACGGACGCGTTCGACATCGCGAAGGAACCGGAGAACGTCCGGTCGCTCTACGGCTCCAGCACGCAGGGCAAGCAGCTCCTCATCGCGCGGCGGCTAGTGGAGCGCGGCGTGCGCTTCGTGCAGGTCTGGGCCAGCGGCTGGGACCATCACAACGATCTGGAAGACCGCCTGCGGGCGAAGGCCGGCGAGATTGACGGCCCGGCGGCGGCACTGCTCACGGACTTGAAGCAGCGCGGGATGCTGGACAGCACGCTGGTCATCTGGGGTGGCGAATTTGGCCGCAAGCCCACGCGCGACAATCGCGGCGCCGACGACCCCGGTCGCGACCACAATAACCGCGCGTTCTCACACTGGCTCGCCGGTGGCGGCATCAAGGGCGGCGTGGCCTACGGCGCGACGGATGAGTTCGGCGCGCGGGCAGTGGAGAACAAAGTTCACATCCACGACTACCACGCGACTTTGCTGGCGCTGATGGGTTTCGACCACGAGAAGCTGACGTATCGCTACAACGGCCGGGACTTCCGGCTGACGGACAACTTCGGCCATGTGGTAAAGGAAATCATCGCTTAACCACGAATGGACGCGAAGGAACACGAATCGGGACTCAGCATCATGCCGCGCCAGCAGTCGCGTAATCAGGCACGGCTGGTTTGGGTTTTGGTTGGTATCGGCCTCTTCCTTGTAGCTTGCGTCATCCTAACCCTCTTCATGACCTTCACCAAAACTGCTCCCGTAGAATGAGCCTATGAAACGCTCTGTTCTCCTTCTCGCCACGATTTGCCTCGGCCTTGGCGTGGCTGCTGCCGCCGACGCGAAGAAGAAAAAGAAACCGCCGACGCCCGTGCCCACTCCGGCTCCGGCGGTGAAGCCTGCACTACCCGCTGCCAAGGCTCCGGCAGCGCCTGCCGCTCCCGCCGCCGCGACGGCGTCCGCCACGCTCACCGCGCAGCAGACGGAATTCTTCGAGGGCAAAATCCGCCCGTTGCTCGCCGCGCACTGCCTCAAATGCCACAGCGCCGCCGAAGGCAAGACCAAGGGCGGTCTCGCGCTCGATACGCGCGAGGGCACGCTCAAAGGTGGCGATTCCGGTCCTGCGGTGGTCCCCGGCAATCCGGACCAATCCTCGCTCATCCGCGCCGTCCGCTACACCGACTCGAATCTTCAGATGCCGCCCAAGGGCGAGAAACTCTCCGACGCGCAAATCGCCGACCTCGTCGCGTGGGTGAAGATGGGCGCGCCCGACCCGCGCACCGGCGCGGCCAAGGGCAAATATGCCGACGCGAGCGCGAAGAAAACTTGGTGGGCCTTCCAGCCCGTGAAGAAGCAGGAGCCGCCGGCCGTGCAGAACAAGTCCTGGCCTGCGAACCCGGTGGACAACTTCATCCTCGCCAAGCTGGAGGAGAAGAATCTCAAACCCAGCGCGCCCGCTGACCGCCGCGTGTTGATTCGCCGGCTTTACTTCGACCTCATCGGCTTGCCGCCCACGCCGGCGGAGGTCGAGGCATTCGTCAACGACAAGTCCTCCACTGCCTACGAGAAGCTCGTGGACAAGCTGCTCGCCTCGCCGCACTACGGCGAGCGCTGGGGGCGCCACTGGCTCGACGTGGCGCGCTACTCGGACACGGTGGGCGACCCCGCCAGGCGGCGCGAGTCGCCTGCGTATCCATTTGCGTGGACCTACCGGGATTACGTGGTGAAGGCGTTCAACGACGACAAGCCTTACGACCAGTTCATCCGCGAGCAGATAGCCGCTGACAAGCTGCCGAACAACAAGGACCGCACCACGCTTGCCGCGCTGGGTTTCATCACGGTGGGCGACCACTTCGATGGCAATCGCGACGACATCATCAACGACCGCATTGACGTGGTGACGAAGGGATTCAACGGGCTGACTGTGGCCTGCGCGCGCTGCCACGACCACATGTTCGACCCGATTCCAACGAAGGATTACTACGCGTTGCACGGCATCTTCGCGAGCACCGAGGAGCCGAAGGATTTGCCCGTCATCGCCACGACAGACAAGGTGAAGTATGCGGAATACCTCAAGGAGAGGGCTGCGCTGGACAAAGCCGAGACCGATCTCATGGCGCAGGCGAAGGCCGCCAAAGCCAAGGGCGGCAAGCCCGCCAGCAAGAAGGAACTTCAGAAACAGGCGCAGCAGCTCACCGTGCAAGGCGACCGCCTCGACATGACGCATCCCGGCGCACCCGCCCGTGCAATGGCTGTGCAGGACTCGGCCCAGCCGAAGGATTCGCCGGTTTACATTCGCGGTGAGAAGGACAACAAAGGAGACCTCGTCCCGAGGCGCTATCTGGAAATCTTCCGTCCCCCGAACGCAAAGCCTTTCGCCTACGGCAGCGGGCGCTTGGAACTCGCCTATTCCATCGCGAACAAGAACAACCCAATGACCGCGCGCGTGATGGTGAACCGCGTCTGGCAGCACCACTTCGGCGAGGGCTTCGTGCTGACCCCGGATGACTTCGGCACCATGAGCACGCCGCCGAGCCACCCGGAGTTGCTCGACTATCTCAGCACCTATTTCACTGACAACGGTTGGTCGCTGAAGAAGCTGCACAAGCACATACTCTTGTCCGCGACCTACCAGCAGGCCAGCACGGACAACCCGCGCTACGCGCAGCTCGACCCGTTCAATCGCCTGCTGTGGCGGCAGAACGTGCGCCGGCTGGAGTTCGAGCCGTTGCGCGACTCCATCCTCGCGATGGCTGGATCGCTCGACACGACGCTCGGTGGCCGCCCGGTGAACCTCGGCGGTGGCAGCAGTAACAGCGTCGGCAAGGAAAAGGCCAAGACCGGTGGCCTGCGGCCGCAGGGCAGCTACTCCACGCGCCGCACGCTCTACGGCTATATTGACCGCGCGAACGTGGCCGAGGTGCTGAACCACTTCGACTTCGCACAACCCGAGATGCCCAACGGCAAGCGCTACCAGACGACCGTCCCGCAGCAGGCGCTTTTCCTGATGAACAACCCGCTGGTCATCGAGCAGGCGCGGAAGATTGTCGAGCGCACCGACTTCAAGGGCGTCGAGGACGACGAGAAGCGCATCGCGTTCCTTTACAGCTTGATTTACCAGCGCCCGCCGACTGCGCAGGAAATCCAGCTTGGCCTCGCGTTCTTCGAGGAGGCCCCAGCTACTGGAGCGAGTCTGCCGGCGCAGCAGCCGGCCGCTCAGGCTGCACCAGTGAGGGTAGCTGCTGCGAAGGGCAAGCTCTCGCTGCCCGCGCGCCCCGCCTTCACCCCGCGTCCGTTGAGCGCCTGGGCGGAATACGCCCACGCCCTCATTCTAGCCAACGAGTTTACGTTCGTGAATTGAGCGCGCGTCTCGGCGGCTTGTAGCCGCAGTGTTGCGCCTCGGGGTCCAATTGCCGTTTCGAACTGCCGCTGGCACTGCCAAGGCCACTTTCCGCTCGCCTCCGCCGTTCCTTCTGCAAATCATCCGCTCGCCCCAAAAGCCATGAGCGATAGCGACTATCTCAAATGCGCCTGCTCCCACTGTCAGGGCCATCTTGAGTTTCCCGTCCACGCCGTCGGCATCACCACCACCTGTCCGCACTGTGGTATCGAGACCACGCTCGTTGCACCGGCTGGCACGACCATTGCGCCTCCTCCCCCGCCTCCGCCACCCAAGCCTGTCCCCGCGCCTGTCGCAGCCTCGCCCGTTTCAGCAAGCATGATTCCGGTGGGTGCCGCGCCGACCGGCTCCAAACTCAAAAAGATTCTCAACGTGATTTGGAGCGTGCTCGTCGGCGCGGCGGTGGTTGTCTTTGTCGGCTTCAAAGCTTGGAAATACTTTAGGCGTGCTGGGGATGTCGTCGAGGCGGTGAAAGGCGAGTCGAAACCGGAGCCGCCCAAGCCAGGCGCCGCATCGCCCAAAGCCTCACCGGTGCCGATGCCCGCGCCTGTTGCCGTTCCCACGTCGTTAGTCGTGGCGAAGGGCTCGCCCCCATCGCGGAAGTCGGGCGAGGACTTGCAACTCCTGAGCTTCGAAGTGCACAAGGCCAGTGACGGCAACCTGCAATATATCGTCGGCGTCGTCACCAACCACGCGGCGAAGCAATACTTCAACGTGAAGCTGACGTTTGACCTCACGCGACAGGGCGGCAAAACCGGTGACACCGCCACCGACACGCTGCGCAACCTGCCGGCCAATGTAGGCTCGACCTTCAAGGTCAACATCATCGGCACCACGCCCGTCACCGCCGCGACGCTGACGAAACTGGAAGGGGAAAAGGAATGAAACCCAACACCATCAGCGAACTTGGCCACGCGGCGCTACGCTTCGTCCTTGCGCTCGGCCTGGCCTGCATCTGGCTTGCCCGCGCCACTGCCGCTGACACGGAATACAAGCTCGTCCGTATTGAGCCGGCCAGCCAGTCCATCCGCGTCCGGCTCCCGCTCACCGATGTTGCTGGCAAGGTCCGCCCGAAAGAACGCACTCCCGACGGCTATGGCGAACCGCTCGCGCCCACCAAGACCGCGCTCGGCGCAAAGCACTACCTCGAATGGCAGATCGGCTACGACACCCGCGAGGCCGACGCGCCAAACGTCGTGAAGGAAATCCAGTTCATCCGCCGGGGCGAGACGAAGTTCGGGGCGGAGTTGATCAAGTTGCTCGTGGACGCCCTGCGCCTCGGCGTCATCTCGACGAACGATCTGCTCCGCGAGCGCGACCGTCTTGCGAAGTTGGCCGAATCCACACTGGAGGAACGCGAAGGCATCACCACCGAGAAGACGCCGCTGGAATCCAAGGGCAGCGCGCTACCTGATGGCTTCACGCGCTGGACGCAGAGGGTGCCTCAGTTTCTGCGCGAGACGGAGCACGGCTGGATTCAGATTCAGCTCAAGCCGCGCCAGCGCGCCGTCGGCAACCAGGCGATGGTCTATGTCTGCATCCCGATGACGCAGGTGCTTGCCACAGATGGCAAACCCCGCGCGCCCGGACCCGCGAAGACGAAGGAAACCGTCTTCTACGACTTCACCCGCGCTAACGCTGGGTTCCTCCTCGACATCGTCCGCGCCTTTGCCATCGCCTCGAAGCAGCACAACGAGGACATCGGGCAGATCCTCGGTAGGATTTTGGAGGGCGGGCCGCCGCGAAAGCTGTGACCGACCTGGCTGCCCGTGCCATCATCCCGCCGGTTTTGAGCACGACTCCGCACCGCCAGTTTGGCCTAGCCCTGCTGCGCGGCTGAGCTGGTGGTGGCCACGATGATCGGCCCTGGGGCACAGCGGCTTCCTGCTGGCCGACTTGAAATCCCCGTGGGCTGTCCTCGCGGTCTGGGTTGGCGGGATCATTGCGACGCTCGGCGCGTTGAGCTGCGCAGCGCCGGGCC
The DNA here is from genome assembly GCA_903863315.1 of uncultured Verrucomicrobiota bacterium. Taxonomy (GTDB): domain Bacteria; phylum Verrucomicrobiota; class Verrucomicrobiia; order Limisphaerales; family SXTU01; genus SXTU01. The sequence goes on from CAIPBN010000445.1 coordinate 7,565, forward strand.
GACGGCTGCCGGAATCGGGGTGGGGTAAATCACGAAAACACGAATGAGTCGGCGCGGGTCTTGATTCCATTGGTGTTCATTCGTGTGCATTCGTGGTTGGGAATGTTTTCCAGCGTTTTACCAGTCAGCCGTTGCCGGGCCTAGCCCAGGAAGCTGACGAGGAAATCGCCCACGGCGCTGCCAATCTCGCCGCCCGCTTCCAGTGCCGCCAGGGGCGTGGCCTCACCGAGCCCATCGGCCATGTCCGCGCCGATACCCGTGACAGTGCCCTTGGTCGCCACAGATGACTGCGACGTTGTCACAGGGCGCGCGTTGCGTGCGCTCAGAATCTTCGCCACCTCCGTCTTGGCCAGCCAGATGCCGCCGCAATCGCGACACCGGCTGATTTCAACCGCGCCCTGCATGCGCGTCTGCAACTGGCTGCCGGCACAAGTCGGGCACACCAGCCGGCGCATCAAGAAGCTTGCGCCAGAGGAGGGCTTGGGTGGATCACCGCTCCCGGTTTGCGAGGCCTTTCGGACCAGCGACTCCAGTGCGTCGCGGGAGAACCAAACCCCGTGACATTGGAGGCAACTCCGCGCCTGCACGCCTTCGCGCTGATGCGGAATAAGGGGAGTGCGGTCCGCAGGGCAGAGCATCAAATATCCTTCGGGCCATCCTTCTCCATCGCCTTCTTCAGCGCGGGAACCTGCTCCAGCAGCTTCTCGAACTTGATGCCGGTGAGGCTCTCCAGCACGGGCGGGAGCTGGGCGATGATTTGCGTGACATCGCCGGTGAGCTTGCTCGCGCCGCCGCCGGGGCCGGAGCCGGAGTTGATGATGACCATCTTCTCCATCTTCGACAGCGGCTCGGAGATGCGTCCGGCAATCTCGGGCATGGCCTTCACGAGCAGTTCGATGACGGCGGCCTCGTTGTATTGCTGGAAGGCCTCGGCCTTGAGGCGGGTGGCCTCGGCGGTCGCCTTGCCCTGCGCCTCGATGACGGCGGCTTCTGCCAGACCGCGCGCCTTGTTCACGTCGGCGTCGGCGAGACCGCGGGCCTTGTTGGCCTCGGCCTCGGCCATGCCGGTGGCCTTGGCGACTTCAGCATTGGCAAAGCCCGTGGCCTTCGCCGCGTTGGCTGCGCCGTTCGCCTCGGTTTCGAGCTGGAACTTGCGGGCGTTGGCGAGGGTCTCGACCTTGGTGCGCTCGGCCTCGGCGGGTTTTTGCACGGTGGCCTGGAGCTCGCGCTCCTTGCGTTTGATTTCCTGCTCCTGCAGCTCGATCTGCTTCTGCTTGGCGATGATCTCGACCTGCACCTCCTCCGCCTTCACGAGCTGGCCGGTCTTGTATTTCTGGAGGTCGTAGGCGAGGTCGGACTCGGCCTTCTTCTGGTTCACCGCCGCCTGATACTGGGCGACGTTGCTTTGGTAGTCGCGCTGCGCCTCGGCGATCTTGGTGTCGGCGACGAATTTCGCCTCCTGTCCTGCCTGCGTCGCCTGCGAGGATTTGATCATCGCGTCGCGGTCGGCTTCGGCTTGGGCAATCTGGGCGTCGCGCTTGACCTGCGCGATGCGGGGTTTGCCGAGGGCGTCGAGGTAGCCCTGCGTGTCGCGGATGTCGCGGATGGTGAAGGACACGATGCCCAAACCCATGTTGGCCATGTCGCTGGCAGCGACCTCCTGCACGCGCGAGGCGAAGGCGTCGCGGTTCTGGTAAATCTCCTCCACGGTCATCGTGCCGAGAATCGCCCGCAGGTGGCCTTCCAACGTCTGCATCGCGACGTTCTTGATCTCGTCGGTGGACTTGCTGAGGAACTGCTCGGCGGCGGTGGCGATGGAGATGTCATCGCCCTTGATCTTGATTTGTGCGACGCCATCCACCTTCACCGGCACGCCCTTGCTGGTGTAAACCTCGGGGGTCTGGACATCAATGGTCAGGAGTTCGAGGGACAGGCTGTCCTGCCGCTCGAAGACCGGCCAGACGAAGACGCCGCCGCCCTTGACGATGCGGAAGCCGACCTCGCGGGCTTTGCCGTCGGGGTCCACCAGGCGGCGCTTGCGGCCGGAGATGACGAGCACCTCGTTGGGGCCGACCTTGGTGTAGCGGCTCGCAAAGATCGCGAAGATGATGATGACGGTGACCAGCAGGGCGAGCATGGCGACCACGCCAATGGCGGCACCGGGGCCGGAGACTTGGGCAAGCAGGGGTATGAGTGGCATAGGTTGGTTGGGCTGGGGAAAAGGTCAGACGGGCTTGACGAAAAATTGGGAACCGACGATGCGCGTCACGGTGACCGGTGCGCCGGTGGCAATGGCCTTGCCATCCTCGGTCCGGGCCGGGGCGGTGTAGCGGGTGCCGCCCTGGACATAGACAATTTCTCCGACGCCGTTTTCGGGAATGCCGGTGCCGAGGGTCGCGGTGATGCCCACCACGCTGGCGACGGTGGATTCGCTCGAGCTTTGCGTCTTGCGGAACACCATGCGCAGCGTGGAGACAATCACGCTGGCGAAGGCGAATGCGCCCACGGCCGCGAGCGGCGCGCTGATGGCCGGCGATCGCGTCGCCTCCATCAGGCTGAGGAGATAGCCAAACGCGCCAAAGCCGGTCATGAAGGCGGCGATTATCATCGGGCTGAAGGCCGTGACTCCCCCGCTGTCCGAGCCGGACGCCCCTGTTTCCGCATGAGCTCCTCCGATTTCGTGGTGCTCGACGCCTTCGACGAAATGCCCCAGCAACGCGAGGATGATCAGGAAGAGAAAGCCACCTCCGAGGCACAGCAAGTAAATCAACGAATCCAAGCTCATAACGACCTCGCAGTTTGTGAATGGGGCTGAGTTAAATCGTCGGCGTTTGGTCAGGCAAGAGCGAAAGCGCCGTCACGCGCCCAGTTCAGCCTTCCGTCGGGGGCGACGGATGAAGCAGTAGAGCAACGCGCCGAGCAGGTGCGTGAACAACAGCAGGAGCACCCAGACGAGCTTGTCGTTGCCGGTGCTGGATTCCTTCGTCACGCAGTCGATCAGCATCCAGAGCCAGAATCCGAACGCCAGCAACCCCAGTCCCAGCAGGGGCAGGAGGAGGAACAGTTCCAGCAGGCCGAACATGAACATCATGATTTTCCTTTCGTTGCCGGGCAGTGTGGGGCCGGGCAGGGGCGGGCTCATCTACAAGTTCACGGTGGGTTTGTAGGAAGCGGCCGGCAGGGGCACGTTTGGCTCAAGACGAGGTCGCCGCTGGCGCTTCGCGTTCTGCTCTTCACCCCGCCTTGGCCCCGTGCTACAACCGCCGCCATGCAATCCCATGAGTTGCTCCGCGAGGTGATCAAGGACTCCAGCGCCAAGCAAATCGCTGCTGATCTCAACCTCTCCCTTTCCATGATCTACAAGTGGGCCGAGCCGCCGGAGAACATCGCCGGCAGCGGGCTCGCCAATCCACTGGACCGCATGGAGCAGCTCATCAAGAGCACCAACGATGCGCGGCTGCCACAGTGGATTTGTGAGCGGGCGGGCGGCTTCTTCATCCACAATCCCAAGGCGCATTCGCCACATCCCTTCCAAGTCATACCGGCCACCAACCAGATCGTGCAGGAGTTTGCGGACATGCTCGGTGTCATCGCCGCCGCCGCCGGGGACAGCCACATCACCAAGGCCGAGGCGAAGGACATCCGCCGACGCTGGGAGGACTTGAAGCGCGTGACCGAGGGCTTTGTGCATTGTTGCGAGAGCGGCAGCTTCGCCCCGGTGAAGCAGCCCGCCGCAGCTGGGCCGCCGGAACGCACGCCTTCCTCCGCTCCGCCGGCCGCACGCGCTTAGCCATGCATCCCTAGCGACGGCTGTGCGCCGGGCGGGCTGTAGTCCAGCAGGCACGCTCTCGAAGCCGTGCGCGGTCCCCCGTTGCACCGTCTGGCCGAGTGCGCAATTCCTGCCTAGGACCGCACAAGGAATGCGCAGCCAGAAATGAAAGAGTCACTAGCTTTGGCGGCGTTAGTGGAAGAACAAGAAAGGCAGCTTATGAAACGCTACCATGTGTTGCTGGGGACGGAGGATACCACCTTGGAAACGACCGTGAAGGCGCTGGCCGCCAACGCCGGCTGCGAGTTGGAGTGCGCCAGAACCCGCCGCGATGCCCTCTGTTTGGTGGTGCAGGACACTGCCAATCACGCACCGAAGTGCGAACTGGTGGTCGTGGACCTGGACTGGCGTGAAGGCGGGCACACCCTGCTGACCGACGTTCGGGGCGTGCTGCCAGTGATTGCCATCAGCAGCAAGCCCAAGCACTGGCTGTCCTCCATGCTCCGCCGTCACCGCATCGGCGCCATGCTGGCCAAGCCGGTGTCACCGGAAGCGCTACGGGAGGCGTTCCTGAGGGTCGGAAACATTCCGTGCGATCCGGAGACGCGCGGTGGCTGGTGGCGGCTGGCACCCGTGCTGCAGCACTGGGGCGAGAACCTGCTTCAGGCCGCTTCGGGTGCGCGCCAGCGGGGGGTGTGACGCGAGCTGCCCTGGCTCCATCCCACTGCCCACGGGCGGAACCCTCATGAAGCAACCCACCTCAGCTTCACCCGCCCGACGCGGCTCCGCGCGGACCGCAACACTGCTCTTGGGCATACTCGTCGGACTCAACCAGCCTGACCCGGCTCGTGCCGCCGAAGAATTCCAGAACTGGCATGGCTTCAACTGGCGTATCCATCAAACCACCAACTTCGATGCCTCGGCCTACGGCGAAGTGCGCTACCGGGACGATGCCTCCCAGCTCTTCCAATCGCTCGTCAGTCCAAGGCTCACCTGGAAGGTCCTGCCGAATCTGGACTTGGGCCTGAACTATACCTGGTTTGCGAACCGGACGAAGACCGGCGAGTTTGCCGACACGCACCGGCTGGAGGTCGAGGTCAATCCGCATGTCAAAATCACGGACTGGCTGGAATTCCACAACCGCAACCGGCTGGAGATCTATTGGGCGGACGGCGTGAACGGCGAGCGCTACCGGTCACGCGATCGGCTGCAGTTCACAGTTCCGCTGAAAGGCTTCGCGCCGCTGGAGTCCATCTTTTTCAACAACGAGTTCTGGTATGAGTTTTACCGCAGCGATTACACGGTGAACCGCGCGGTTCCCGTGGGCCTGAACTTCCACGTCACCGGTCATACCTACCTGGCCGTGTTCTACATGATCCAGTCCTCCAAACAGCTCACCGGCCACTGGGATCAGGCCCACATTTTGGGCACCACCCTTTCCTTCTGATCACTCGGCGTTGGCCTGTCACCTGACAAAATCGGGCTGGAATCTGCAAATGTATGGCCGGGAAATTGGCTTGGCTGCGGATCGCAAAACCGCGAGATTCCACTTCGCAAGGCAGAATTCCAGCCCCACGCTTCTTACTGCGGAATCCGCCTGTATAGATGACCTCGCTGCTCGAAATCGCCCGCTTGAGTCCCGTCGCCCACGCGGTGCTCGTGCTGGCGTGCGTGGTGGCGCTCGGGCTGGCGCTAGGCAGCGTGAAGATCAAAGGAGTGGGCCTGGGCGCGGCGGGTGTGCTCTTCGTCGGCATTCTGTGCGGGCACCTCAAGTTCACCCTCGCCCCGGACCTGCTGGCCTTCGTCCGCGACTTTGGGCTGGTGCTGTTTGTTTACACCATCGGCCTGCAGGTGGGGCCGGGCTTCATCACCTCGCTGCGGCGGCAGGGCCTGCCTCTGAACTTGATGGCGGTCGCCATCGTGCTGCTCGGCGCGGGCGTAACGATCCTCGTTGCCAAGCTGCTGGGCGTGGACACGGCGGCGGCGGTGGGCATCTTCACCGGTGCGACCACCAACACCCCGGCCCTCGGTGCGGCGCAGGAAGCCTTGAAGAGCCTCCCCGGCCTCGCGCCTGAACGGCTCGGGCTTCCGGCGCTTGGCTACGCGGTTGCCTATCCATTCGGCATCCTTGGCATCATCCTCGCGATGCTCGCGCTGCGCTGGGTGCTGCGTGTGGACATCGCGGCGGAGGCCGAGACCTTCCGTCGCGAGCAACGCCGCGACCACGAGGCAGTGGAGCGTCGCAACATCCTCATCAGCAACCCCAATTTCAACGGCCTGCGCCTCCACCAGCTTCCCGCGAAGGACAAACTCGGCGTCATCATTTCCCGCGTGAAGCACTTGGGTGAAGCCGAGGTTGTTCCCGCCGTCGGCACTACCACCTTGCACGTCGGCGATGTCGTCCTAGCCGTTGGCACCAGCGCCAATCTTGACGAGTTCTGCCTCATCGCCGGGAAGCAATCCGCCGAGGACCTCATGCTCACCCCCGGTCATGTCACTTCGCGGCGCGTGGTGGTCACCCAGAAGGAAATGCTGGGCCAGTCGTTGCGCGAACTCCAATTGAACCAGCGCTTCGGCGTCACGCTCACGCGCGTCACGCGCGGCGACGTGGAACTCAGCGC